>JAIXVL010000225.1 GCA_027483045.1 Lysobacteraceae bacterium | reverse complement strand
GTTGCCCGTGAATCTCGACCAGTAGGACGCTAAGCGCGGCGAGCTGTGTGAGGGTGACCGCACGCCCGTTGATCCATGCCTTCGAGCCGCCGTCGGCGCGAACCACGCGGCGAACCTGGCATTGCCCCTCGTCGTCGAGCTCATTCTCAGCAAGCCAGGTCGCGGCTTCCGGCGCGTCTTTTAGGTCGAATTCGGCGGTGAGCTCGGCGCGCGCGGCGCCCGACCGAACCATTCCAGCGTCCGCTCTGGCGCCAGAAAGCCAGAGCAGGGCGTCGACGAGAAGCGACTTGCCCGCACCGGTTTCGCCCGAAATCACGGTCAAACCGCTGCCAAAACGCAGTTCTGCGGCGCGTACGACGGCGAAATCGCGAAGGGAAAGCAGGTTGAGCATGGGGTCTGCACGTGGGCCGGAAGGCGCGAGGCCGGAACGCTAGCATTCAGGCCGTCAGCCGCCAACGCTTGCCATAGGGGAAGCTCGGCCCCAACTATGCGACATCTGCTCTGACCACTCCGGCAATGCCCTCGAACTCCCATCGCCTCGACCCGCGCGCCCGGCAACTGCTGCGGTCCTTGGTTCATGAGTACATCGAACACGGCGAACCCGTCGGCTCGCGGACCTTGGCGCGCCAGTCGGGTTTGGATGTCAGTGCCGCCACGATCCGCAACATCATGTCGGACCTTGAGGAACTGGGTCTGGTCGCGGCACCGCATACCAGCGCGGGGCGTGTGCCGACTTCTCATGGCTACCGGGTGTTCGTCGACAGCCTGATCGAAGTGCCGCAGCCCGATGAGGCCTTGGTGCGCAGCCTGAGCCTGCAGTTGCCGCAGGGGCAGGGCACGCAGGGGCTGTTGGCTGGTGCCAGCGAAATGCTGTCCTCGATGAGCCATTCGGTGGGTGTGGTCACCGTGCCGCAGCGTGCTGCATTTGCGTTTCGGCATATCGAATTCGTGCCGATTGATGCGCACCGCGTGTTGGTCGTCCTCGTGTTCATGGACCACGAGGTGCAGAACCGCATCATCCAGACCAAACGTCCCTACAGCCCTGAAGAGCTGGAACAGACCTCCAATTTCTTGAATCGGCATTACGCGGGTCGCACTTGGCCGGACATTCGCGCCGCGCTGTTGCGTGAGCTGCGCGACACGCGATCGGAGCTGGAACGGATCCTGGCCGCAGCCGTCGAGCTTTCTGAGCAGGTCTTACCCGAGGGCGACGACGATGTGTTGATGACCGGGCAGACCCGCCTGATGGGGTCGCCCGACATGGCCGATGTGGAGCGTCTGCGCAGCCTGTTCGATGCCTTTGCCCGCAAGCGCGAGATTCTGGGCCTTCTGGAGCGCTGCTCACGCGCTCAGGGCGTACGCATTTTCATCGGGGAAGAGACCGGGCTGGCTCCGCTCGGGGGCTGTACCGTAGTGACGGCGCCTTACGCAGTGAATGGACGTGTTCTGGGCGTTTTGGGCGTGATCGGGCCGAATCGGATGGCCTATGAACAGGTCATTCCGATGGTGCAGGCCACGGCCACTTTGGTGGGTCAGGCCTTGAAAGCGGGCGCTTCGACCCCATAAGCCCCCGCGACCACCATTGTCGCGCCGCCCTTGAGCGGCCAGGGGAATCGATGAATCAGCATGATCCGGCCGAGCAGGCCAAGGACGAGGGCCGAGAGGGCTTCGACTCACAGACTTCGGACGACAGCGCGCTTGAGGCGGAGAACGCCGCTCTGCAAATGGCTCTCGCCGCGATGCGCGAAGAGACCTTGCGCGAAAGAGCCGAGCTCGAGAACCAGCGCCGCCGTATGGCGCGTGAACTGGACACCGCCCGCAAGTTCGCCAACGAGCGCCTGCTCGGCGACCTGCTGCCGGTGTTCGACAGCCTGCATGCCGGTCTGAAAGCGGCAGGTACCGAGACCCACCCGCTGAAGGAAGGTTTGGAGATGACCTTGCGCCAGCTGCTCAAGACGGCTGCGGATAACGGGCTGGTCGAGTTAGACCCCAAAGGCGAAATCTTCAATCCAGAGAAACATCAGGCCGTAACCCAAATGGCGGTTCCGGGCGCTGCGCCGGGCACGGTCATTGACGTGTTTCAGAAGGGCTATGTGCTGAACGAACGCTTGCTTCGCCCCGCATTGGTGGTGGTGGCGGCTGACGGCAACGCTTGAAAAGCGCGTGAGCGCCACTATTTGAATTCTCAGAACTGATTTGGCGCGCTATGCGCCCGACGACATCGAAAAGGAGACTCCCATGGGCAAGATCATCGGCATCGACCTCGGCACCACCAACAGCTGCGTGGCGATCATCGAAGGCGGCAACGTCAAGGTCATCGAGAACGCAGAAGGCGACCGCACCACTCCCTCCATCGTGGCTTACACAAAGGACGGCGAAGTGCTCGTGGGCGCGTCGGCCAAACGCCAGGGCGTGACCAATCCGAAGAACACCTTCTACGCGGTGAAGCGCCTGATCGGCCGCAAGTTCACCGACGCCGAAGTGAAGAAAGACCTTGAACTCGTTCCCTACGGCATCGTGGCGCATGAAAACGGCGACGCGTGGGTCGCGGCTGCCGACGGTCGCCGAATGGCGCCGCAGCAGATCTCGGCCGAAGTGCTGGGCAAGATGAAGAAGACCGCCGAAGCCTATCTGGGCGAGGCCGTGACCGAGGCGGTGATCACCGTTCCGGCGTACTTCAACGACAGCCAGCGCCAAGCCACCAAGGAC
>JAIXVL010000025.1 GCA_027483045.1 Lysobacteraceae bacterium | reverse complement strand
GGGGTCGCGCCCGGGGCATTGGCGATCATCACGCCGTTCTGGCGCTTGGCGATCTGGCCGCCTTCCTTCGGGCCGTAATGGTCGAACACATGGAACAGCAGGCCGGAGCCCTGCGTGAGCGTGCGGAACTCGTTCTGGAAGCCGATCAGGCCACGCGCCGGAATCATGTAGTCAAGGCGCACGCGGCCCTTGCCATCGGATTCCATGTTGGTGAGCTGGGCCTTGCGGGTGCCGAGCTTTTCCATCACGCCGCCCTGGTGCACTTCCTCAACGTCGACCACCAGCTGCTCGATCGGCTCCATGAGCTGGCCGTCGATTTCCTTGATGATGACTTCGGGGCGCGACACGGCGAGTTCGAAGCCTTCGCGGCGCATGTTTTCGATCAGCACCGACAAGTGCAGCTCACCGCGGCCGGACACGAGGAACTTGTCGGCGTCTTCAAGCTGCTCGACCTTCAGTGCCACGTTGTGCACGGCTTCGCGCTCGAGGCGGTCCTTGATCTGACGGCTGGTGAGGAACTTGCCGCCCGAGAGGTCCTTGTTGCCAGCGAACGGCGAGTTGTTGACCTGGAAGGTCATCGAGATCGTCGGCTCGTCCACGGTGAGCGCGGGCAGCGCTTCCGGCATCTCGACCGCGCAAACGGTTTCGGAGATGGTCAGGTCTTGGATGCCCGAGATGGCAACGATGTCGCCGGCAGCTGCGGTTTCCTGCTCGATGCGCTCGAGGCCCATGAAGCCGAGCACCTGCATCACCTTGCCGTTGCGCTTCTTGCCGTCGCGACCGACCACGGTCACCGGCATGTTCTTTTTCACCGTGCCGCGCTGGATGCGGCCGATGCCGATGACGCCGACGAAGTTGCTGTAGTCGAGCTGGCTGATGAGCATCTGGAACGGGCCTTCGGCCGAGACCGGCGGCGAGGCCACGTGCTTCATGATCGCTTCGTACAGCGGGGTCATGTCGCCTTCGCGCGCTGAATCGTCAAGGCTGGCGTAGCCATGCAGCGCCGAGGCGTAGACGATCGGGAAGTCGAGCTGCTCATTGGTGGCGCCGAGCTTGTCGAACAGGTCGAACACCTGGTCGATCACCCAGTCGGGGCGCGCGCCGGGGCGGTCGATCTTGTTCACCACCACGATCGGCTTGAAGCCCATCGCGAAGGCTTTCTGAGTCACGAAACGCGTCTGAGGCATCGGGCCGTCCATCGCGTCGACGAGGATCAGCACCGAGTCCACCATCGACAGCACGCGCTCCACTTCGCCGCCGAAGTCGGCGTGGCCCGGGGTGTCGACGATGTTGATGCGGTTGCCCTGCCACGTAATGGCCGTGTTCTTGGCCAGAATGGTGATGCCGCGTTCCTTTTCCTGGTCGTTGCTGTCCATCACGCGTTCGGCCAGAACGGTGCGCTCGCTCAGTGTTCCCGACTGCTTCAACAAGCAATCAACGAGGGTGGTTTTACCGTGGTCGACGTGGGCCACGATGGCGATGTTGCGCAGGTTCTGGATGGACATGGGGAAGCGGCGCCGGGTGGGCGCAGGGCTCGCAGGGAAAGGAAGCCGGGGAGTATACCCGCCCGCATTGACAGCGCGTTAACAGTTCCCGGCTAGCTGTTCAGCGCAGCGCGCCAGCGCTTTATCGGTGTCGGGGTACACTTCCGGCCCCTTTCTGCAGCCGGGACGCCCCGAATGAGCAACGTTACTGCCACTTTCCATACCGCCCGTGGTGCCATCAAGGTGGCCCTTCATGCCGACAAGGCGCCGCTGACGGTGGCCAATTTCGTGAACCTCGTCCGCCGCAAGTACTACGACGGCCTGAACTTTCACCGGGTGATCCCGGATTTCATGATTCAGGGTGGTTGCCCGGAAGGCAGTGGTCGCGGCGGCCCCGGCTACCGTTTTGAAGACGAAGTCGGCACGGGTCTCTCCCATGCGCGCGGCGTGCTGTCGATGGCCAATGCCGGCCCGCGTACCAATGGCAGCCAGTTCTTCATCACCCACGTGGCCACGCCGTGGTTGGACGGCAAGCACACGGTGTTCGGTACGGTGCTGGAAGGTCAGGACGTGGTCGATGCTGTGAAGGGCGGCGATGGCCTGGAGCGCATCACGCTTGAGGGCGATGTGGATGCCGTGTTGGCCGCCAAGGCCGAGCGCGTCGCTGAGTGGAACAAGATTCTCGACGAAGCGCAGCGTTAATCCAGTGGCGCGCGGGGTCCGGGTTCTGCCCGGCCCCGCGAAACGCTGAATCAGGGCAGGGTAGGCGAGAGCGAATCGATCAGCGCCGAAACTGCCGCTGAATCGCGACCGTGGTAGTACTCCATCGGTGCCTGCCAATACACCAGAGTGAGCAAGCCGTTGGATTCCGCGAGCGCGGCCATGCCCCCGTAACGCAGGCCATTGGCTTGGGCCATACGGAATTCAAAGCGAAGTCCATCAGCGCCCGCGACACGGGCAGGGCGGAGTCCCTCGGCCTCGACCTCGGACCAGCCCTGTTCGCGCAGCGCTGCAAGTAGGAGTTCTTGCAATTCATCCGGGCGTGCCCCCGGCTTGAACCACGGCCTTTGCGGCTGGTTTTTGCGCTCCTTCCCGAGCAAGAACACATGCTCGCGCGGCTTGATCTCACGAATGATGCGAAGTTGATTGAGTGCTGTGCCGTCGATGGTCCACGTTTCCTGCCGTGAACCCTTGTAGCGCGCCCAATCCAGCGTGGTCGTGACCCGCATGCCGAGCACTTCGGTGTTGCCGGCGGTCTGCAGCTTTCCTCCGGTCGCGCACGCGGTCAGAAACACCGACAGAGCAATCAGCAGTAGCGCGCGCTTCGCAAGCATGTTCACGGGGAGAGCTCCTTGAGATCACGTTCAATGAAGGCCCGGTCCTGGGCCTGTGGGGCAAGGAGCAGATAGCGTTCGAGTGCGGCCCGTGCGCCCAGCAGGTCGCCGTTGCTTCGAAGGCTTAGGCCGTGTTCGCGCCATGCCGCTGCTGGCGCGTCGGGAGCTTGTACCGCCTCGGCAAACAGCTTCGTCGCGGAATCGGCGTCGCCTGCTTCTTTGCGACGTCGGTGTGCTTCGCCCAAATAGAACGCCGTCGTGCCTCGCCATTCGGCGGGCGAGGTTTGGTGCAGATTTCCGATAACGACCAGCGACGTGCTGTAGCGCCGGCGAGCCAGTTCGTCATCCAGCCAATCCGAAAGAAACGGGCGGATCGCCGCCTGATAAGTGCTTTCGCCAAGATCCTTTGTCGCCTGCGAAAATCCTTCGGCGGCGGCTTGAATATCGGCGACGCGCTCAGTGGTTTTTGGATGCGACGCAAACACGGGATTGCGCCTTCGTCCCACGGTGGCGGCTTCTTCTTCCGCCAGGCGATTCCACATCGCGATGGCCGCGTGCGGGGAATAGCCTTGGCTGGCAGCGAACTGCAGCCCAAGTTGGTCGGCCTCGCGTTCGGCGTCACGCGAATAACTGGACAAGCCCGCGGCACCTGCAAGTTGCGCGGCCGTTCCTACCAAGCCCACGCCAGCGCCAAAAGTGAGTAGTCCAAAGGTGCCCAGAGCCGCACTGCTGCGCTTGGTGCTTTGCCATTGCTGCAATGAGTGGCGTTGACGAAAGTGGGCGAACTCGTGGCCCAGCACCATGGCCAGTTCGGCCTCGTTTCGCATGCGGAGCAGCGCGCCGGTGAAGACCAGCGTGGCGCCGTTTGGCGCCATGGAGGCATTGAACTCCGGGTTGCGAACCACGTAGAGGCGTAAATCAGCACAGTGCGGGCCGGAGACGCGGCACAGCACCTCGCGCAGATACGCGTTTAGAGCGGGATCCCGCTCAATCTGGGGTGCCTCAGCCAGCTGTTTTTCCGCCTGCGAGGTGCCATACCAGAGTTCCGCTTCGGTGCTGCCAGCGGCGGGTTGTTCGCCCGGACTGATCGGTGCGAGTGCGCGGGCGCAAGCCGGCTGCCCAAGCCCAAAGGCAAGCAACAACCCTGCCGCTGCTCGCTTCAAAGCGGCAGGTCCTTGAGCAGCAAATTCACGGTCTTTTCGGCGTCGTCTGCTTCACGGAGATCGCCCGATTGGCGGGCCAACTGGTTGAACCACACCACACGTCCCGTGCGCAGATCCACCAAAGTGGCTACGCCGATCTGTGCGCCGCCTCCGATATCAAGGCCGGTGCCCAGTGCAGCGCCTGCAATGAAGCCAAACACGCGCAGGGCAGTGCGGCCACCACTGGCGTAGCTGTCGCGTACATAGGTAAACAGGGCGTAGTCGGCGCCGGTCGCTGTGCGCAGTTCCTCGACCCCGGGGCCAAGAGACCAATCCAGCCGAGGTTTGCCGGTTTGCGGGTCGCGCTTGGTGGCCAAGGCCCCTCCGGGCGTCAGGAATTGGCTGATCGAAAGCGCCACCGCCTCATTCAGGCGAATCACTTGGCCCATGCGCGAATCAGGCGAAAGGCCATCGGGGATGTCGAAATCAGGCGCCTGGGGCGTCTTTGCGGAGGCCAACTCGCCACGTACCGCGCTGGCGTAATGCTTCCGAGCGGCTTCGGTCCATTCACGGCGCGGCTCGGTAAGCCCACCTGCAGTGACCAGGAAAAGCTCGATGTCGGGCTCAACAAGGACGACCCGGCCTTCAACCCGTACCGACTCGCCCCGGGAATCAACAGCAGTCGCGGGGCGAACCTGAGCGAGGGCCTGCGCCGCGGGCATGGCGGCCAACAAAAGGGCGAGAAGAACGGGGGGCAAGGGGCGCATTGTCGATCTTTCGGTTGCGTGCCTCGATGGTGGCAGTCGCTTGGTCGAGGTCGCAAGCGCGGGTGTGGGCGAGGGTGCCGGTGCTACACTTTGGGGCTTGATCGCCAACGCCTTTGAGAGAAAAACGATGCCGCAGCTCGCCAGTCGAATGGGTCATGCCAAGCCAAGCGCCATCATGGCGGTGGCAGAGAAAGCAAAAGCCCTCAAGGCCCAAGGCCGCGACATCATCAGCTTCTCGATTGGTGTGCCGAACTTCTTGCCCGGCGAGCACGTGTACGCCGCCGCCCGCGACGCGCTGGCCAAGGACAGCGGCCAATACGGCAGCAATCGCGGCGCTGATGCACTGCTCGACGCATTCATTGCCCACATGGATCGCTTGGGCCTCACCGGTTACACGCGCAAGAATTGCGCGACCGGCATCGGTGCCAAGCACATCCTCTACAACTTGGCCGAAGCGCTTCTCGATCCGGGCGACACCATCGCCTTCGCCACGCCGTACTGGACCACCTACGTCGACATCGCCGACATCGTGGGTGCGAAGACCTTGCTGCTGCCGGCACCCGCCAGCCAGAACTACAAGATCACGCCGGCCCAGCTCGACGGTGCTTTGGCGCAAAAGCCGAAGCTGTACCTGTTCAACAATCCGTCCAATCCGACCGGCATGGTCTACACCAAGGACGAGATCGCAGCCTTGGCCGATGTGTTCGCGAAGTACCCCGACACGTGGATCATTAGCGACGACATCTACAACACCCTGACGTTTGACGGCATCGGCTACCACAACATCGTCAATGCGCGCCCCGAACTGCGCGACCGCATGATCTTTGTGGATTCGCTTTCCAAGACGTACGGCATGCCTGGCTGGCGCGTGGGCCTGTTGGCGGGCCCCGAAGTGATTGCTCAGGCCATCACCACGCTCAACTCGAACCACATCACCAATCTGCCGGAAATCGTCACCGCGGCTGCAGTCGCCGCGCTGTCTGGCCCGCAGGATGTTCCGCAGCAGAAGTGCAAGGAGTTCGAGGCCAAGCGCGACATCGTGCTTGATGCACTCGCTCAGATTCCCGGCGTGCATTGCCCGCGTCCGCAGGGCGCGTTCTACGTGTTCCCAGACATCAGCTGCGCCTTCGGCAAATCGCACGGCGGCAAGACCATTGCCAATGACGTCGATTTCTGCAGCGCCCTGCTTGAAGCCGAAGGTGTTGCCTGTGTGCCGGGTTCTGCTTTCGGCGAGCCGAGTGCCTTGCGCATCAGCTACACCTGTCCGGATGTCCAATTGAAGGAAGGCCTGCGTCGCATTCAGGCTTTCTTTGCTGCGCTCACCTAATTCACCTCTTCTGAAGCCCCACGGAGATTCTCTGATGAAGACCCCTGTTCGCGTTGCCGTCACCGGCGCAGCTGGCCAGATCGGCTATTCCCTGTTGTTCCGC
>JAIXVL010000301.1 GCA_027483045.1 Lysobacteraceae bacterium | reverse complement strand
GCCAAGGACACCGTCTCAGCCACTTTGACGCCAACGCTGGCTTCCTGGTTGCCGCGTCAGGTTGCGCTCACGCCTGACGCCGTCGCGCTTCGAGATCTGACATCGGAGTGCCACTACACCTACGCCGAGCTAGCGCGTGAAGTCACAGCCTGTGCCGCTTCTTTGCGTGCGGCTGCGCTGGGGCCCTCCGACCGTTTAGCCATTGCCGCTGATCGTTCAGCGCAAACCGTGATTTGGATTCTTGCCGCGATCGACTGCGGCGTTGCGTATGTCCCGCTAGACCTCAGCTATCCCGCCGAGCGCTTGCGTGGAATGCTCGAAGACACACAGCCCCGCGCGGTTGTTGGGCACGCGCCTGCGATGGCCCAACTTTCCGATCGCGTGGGAACCTTGCCCGAGTTGAACAGGCCCGCGCGCGCTGTCTCACTTCATGGGACGAAAGAGGACTTGGCCTATGTGCTTTTCACTTCGGGCTCTACGGGTCGTCCGAAGGGTGTAGCGATGGGGCAAGCGCCGCTGGCGCACTTGATCCACTGGCATAGCAAGCACGAAAGACTCGGACGCGCCGCCACCACTCTGCAGTTCGCGCCGCTCTCATTTGATGTGCACTTTCAGGAAATCATGGGCTGCGTGGCCACGGGCGGTTGCTTGGTGTTGGTCGACGAAGCCACACGGCGCGACCCGAACGCATTGCTCGATCTCATCGCTGCGCAACAGGTGCAGCGCGTGTATCTGCCCTATGTGGCGCTGCAGATGCTTGCCGACGCCGCGCAAGGCCAAGCGCTCCCGCTGCTGGATGTGGTCAGTGCCGGCGAGCAGTTGGTGCTTAGCCCGGCGATTCGGCGCTTGTTCTTGGCATGCCCGAACGCAGCACTTCACAACCACTACGGCCCCACCGAGAGTCATGTGGTCACGGCCCATGAGCTGACGGGCGATATCGCGAAGTGGCCTGCGGTTGCTCCTATCGGAAAGCCTTTGCCACACGTGCAACTTCGCTTGTCGCCGCTTGCGGATGCCGAGGCAGGAGAAGGCGAGCTGCTGATCGGCGGCAACTCTTTGGCACACGGCTACATCGGTCATCCCGAACTGGCTAACGAACGCTTCATGGATGATGAGAAGGGCCAACACTGGTATCGAAGCGGTGACCGCGCGCGCTGTGACGCTGACGGTGTTTGGCATTACTCGGGGCGCGCCGATCATCAACTCAAGATCGACGGCTTCCGCATTGAGCCTGGCGAAGTGGAATCCGGCCTACTGGCCCTCGCCGGCATTCGCGAGGCCGCCGTAGGCGCCATTGAAGACGCGACCGGCCAGAAATCGTTAACTGCATGGTTGGTCTTGGCCGAACCCAACGCGTTGAACGCACCCGCGTGGCGCGCCCAGCTGAGGGAGCGACTCCCCGAAGCCTGGGTGCCGCTGCATTTCGTGGTGCTCGACGCGCTACCGAAGACGCCCAGTGGAAAGCTCGACCGGAAGGCACTGCCCTCGCCGCTGAAGACGACGCAATCCAGTGCGGAGCAGCGTGCGAACCGGCGCCCGATCGAGCACATTCGAGACGCTTGGCGCGACGCCCTTGGACAAGCAGATCTAAGCGACAGCGCGTCCGTCTTCGATGCAGGTGCGCGCTCACTCCTTGTTCTGCGCGTCATCTCACGGCTGAAATCCGAAGGCTTGGCCACGCTTACCGTTGCGGCGGTCTACGACCATCCAAGCATTGCTGCACAAGCGGCCTTTGTGGAGACCGCCCGCCAAGGCAAACAATCTGCGGCCGCCAATAAGCGCCTGCGAGCAGAGAACGCTCACGAACCACTGGCGGTCGTCGGCATGGCCGTTCGTGCTGCCGGTTGCGCGAATCTCGAGGCTTTTTGGGCCGCCCTGCTCTCCGGTAAGGAGGGCATCCGCCACTTCAGCCCTGAAGAACTTGATGCATCGGTCTCCGCCGAAATGCGTTCTCGCAGCAACTTTGTTGCGGCACGCGGTGTGCTGGAAGACGCCGATCGTTTCGACGCCAGTTTCTTCGGCATCAGTGCGCGCGAAGCCACCTTGATCGATCCTCAGCAACGTTTGTTGCTCGAACTCGCGTGGACAGCACTGGAGCATGCGAGCATCTCTCCCACGGCAGAAGCCACCATCGGCGTCTGGGCAGGAACAGCGAACAACAGCTACACGCCCGCCTTGCGCACACATGCGCCGCAGCTCGTGAGCCAGAGCGGCGAATTCGCCGTGATGCTGGGCGCCGAAAAGGACTACGCAGCAACGCGCATTGCCCACCGTCTCAACTTGACGGGCCCCGCAGTCAGCTTGAACACGGCCTGCTCCACAGGTCTCGTCGCCATTTCTGAAGCCTGCGAAGCCTTGTGGGCCGGACGATGCGACGTTGCGCTTGCGGGTGGCGCCAGCATTCTCGTGCCGCAGGCGAATGGCTACCTTCATGTGGAAGGCGGCATGGAATCGGCCGACGGACATTGCCGCCCGTTCGACGCTGCAGCCACCGGCACCGTATTCGCCAGTGCGGGCGCAATGGTCGCGCTGAAGCGTCTGTCCCAAGCTCAGGCGGATGGCGACACCATCCACGCACTGGTGCGCGGTGTGGGCATGAACAACGACGGCGGAGAAAAGGCCAGCTTCACCGCGCCCAGCCAACGTGGCCAAACCGCCGCAATTCGCATGGCGCTTGATCGCGCCGACGTGGCCGCGAGCACGGTCGGCTTCGTTGAAGCACACGGCACCGGAACGGCTCTGGGAGATCCGATCGAAGTGGCTGCCCTGGTGGAGGCTTACGGCAGTGACCCAGTGCCCGTGGGCCATTGCGTGCTCGGATCATTGAAGTCGAACTTCGGCCACACCATCGCAGCGGCGGGTGTTCTTGGGTTTATCAAAGCCACCCTATCGCTTCGCGAGCAGTGCATTCCGGGCACCCTGCACTACGCCTCGCCCAATCCACAGATTGGGCTCGACACCACGCCGTTTCGTATACATCGCGAGAATCAAGCTTGGCTGCGCTCCGACTCACCGCGCCGCGCTGCCGTGAGTTCGTTCGGTGTGGGCGGAACCAATGCACATGTGGTGTTGGAAGAAGCGCCATTGGCTCCAACACGTTCGCCGTTGGCTGGCGGTGAGCAAATCGAACTCTCTTCGAGCGTTTGGCTTCTGCCTCTTTCTGCGAAGGACAGCGCCTCGTTGCAGCGGCGCGCTCATCAGCTGGCGGACTGGCTGGAAGCCAACCCCGCGACGAGCGTGTCGTCGGTACAAGCAACCCTTGTTCGAGGTCGCATGCCCTTCGCCGCTCGACTGGCTGTCGTAGGTCGCAGCACCTCAGACCTTGCACGCGCCCTTCGTGATGCCAAGCTCGTCAAGAGCAAGGCAAGCGCGCCGCGACTGGTCTGGCTGTTCCCGGGGCAAGGTGCGCAGCACGCTGGCATGGCCGCGAGGATGTACCGCGAAGCACCCGCGTTTGCCGAAGCACTCGATGACGCTGTTGCGGTGTGTGCCCCCCACTTGGATGTGGATTTGAGCGCACTTCTTTTGCAGCCCGCCACCGAACAATCCACTGCGCTGATCACCGAAACGCGTTATGCGCAACCGGCGCTCTTTTGCATGGGCTACGCGATGGCCCACTG
>JAIXVL010000037.1 GCA_027483045.1 Lysobacteraceae bacterium | reverse complement strand
GAAGCGACCCTGTTTGCCCTTGATCATGTCGGCGAGCGACTTGAGCGGGCGCTTGTTGGTGCCGGTGATGGCACGGCCACGGCGGCCGTTATCCATCAAGGCATCAACCGATTCCTGCAGCATGCGCTTCTCGTTGCGCACGATGATGTCGGGCGCATTGAGTTCGAGCAGGCGACGCAGACGGTTGTTGCGGTTAATGACGCGGCGATACAGATCGTTCAGATCCGAGGTCGCGAAACGGCCACCGTCCAGCGGAACCAGCGGGCGCAGATCAGGCGGCAACACCGGTAGCACGGTCATGACCATCCACTCCGGACGGTTGCCGGATTCGAGGAAGGCTTCTGCCAGCTTGGTGCGCTTGGTGAGGCGCTTCAACTTAGTCTCGGAGTTGGTGCTGGCCATCTCTTCCTTCAGACGGACAAGCTCCGACTGCAGGTCGATGGTGCGCAGCAGCTCGTGGATGGCTTCGGCACCCATGTGGGCTTCGAAGTCATCGCCGTGCTCCTGGCGTGCCAGCAGCAACTGCTCTTCGTTCATCAGCGAGCCGCGCTCAAGCGAGGTCAAGCCCGGCTCGGTCACGACGAAGGCTTCGAAGTACAGGATGCGCTCGATATCGCGCAGGGTCATATCCAGCATGAGGCCGATGCGCGAGGGCAGCGACTTCAAGAACCAAATATGGGCCACTGGGCTGGCGAGCTCGATGTGGGCCATGCGCTCACGACGCACTTTGGCGAGCGTGACTTCAGTGCCGCACTTTTCGCAGACCACGCCGCGGTGCTTCATGCGCTTGTACTTACCGCACAAGCACTCGTAGTCCTTGATCGGGCCGAAGATGGCGGCGCAGAACAGGCCGTCACGCTCAGGCTTGAAGGTACGGTAGTTGATGGTCTCCGGCTTTTTGACTTCGCCGTACGACCACGAGCGGATCAGGTCCGGGGACGCAAGACCGATCTTGATCGAATTGAAATCAAGGGCCTGACGCGGCTGGTTGAACAGATTAAGTAGATCTTTCATGACTTATCTCCTGCAGTCGCGCGCTATCAGCGCTCGTCCAGCTCGATGTTGATGCCGAGGGAGCGGATTTCCTTGACCAGCACATTGAACGACTCCGGCATGCCGGCGACCATCTCGTGGTCCCCGTCGACGACGTTCTTGTACATCTGGTTTCGGCCCTGAACGTCGTCGGACTTGACGGTCAGCATTTCCTGCAGGGTGTAGGCCGCGCCGTACGCTTCCAGCGCCCACACTTCCATCTCACCGAAGCGCTGGCCACCGAACTGCGCCTTACCACCCAGCGGCTGCTGAGTAACGAGCGAGTACGGACCCGTCGAACGAGCGTGCATCTTGTCGTCGACGAGGTGGTTCAGCTTCAGCATGTGCATGTAGCCCACGGTGACCTTGCGATCGAAGGCTTCGCCGGTACGACCGTCGAACAACGTGACCTGCGTCTTCGACGCATTCATGTTGAGCAACTGCGTATGCGCATCGTCGGTGGGGTACGCGAGATCAAGCATGTGCTTGATTTCGGACTCCGCCGCGCCATCGAACACCGGGGTAGCCATCGGCACACCGTCGGTCAGGTTCTTAGCAAGATTCAGCAGCTCAGTGTCGCTGAACTGCTTCAGATCGACGCGCGTTTGACCGCTGATCTTCTTGTCGTGGTTGTAGATCTTCTCGAGGAACTCGCGCAGATCAGCCAGCTTCGCCTGAGCGTCGAGCATCTTCTGGATGCGCTCGCCCAAACCCTTGGCCGCGAAGCCCAAGTGAGTTTCGAGGATCTGACCGATGTTCATACGCGAAGGCACGCCGAGCGGGTTCAGCACGATATCCACCGTGCGGCCGTCGCCCATGTGCGGCATGTCTTCAACCGGCACGATGGTGGAGACCACACCCTTGTTACCGTGGCGGCCTGCCATCTTGTCACCCGGCTGGATGCGACGCTTCACGGCCAAGTAGACCTTGACCATCTTGAGCACGCCCGGAGCCAAATCGTCGCCGGCGGTGATTTTGACGCGCTTGTCTTGGAAGCGCTTCTCGAACTCGGCCTTGTGGGCTTCGATCTGCTTCTGCGCGTTTTCGATGGCTTCCGCCGCCGAGTCGTCCTTCATGCGCAGCGCGAACCAATCGCTCTTGTTCAGGCTGTCCAGATAGTCGGCAGTAACTTCCGCCTTCTTCAAGCCGTTCGGGCCGCCATTGGCAACACGACCGACGAGCTGCGAACGCAGACGAGCGAAAATTGCGCCCTCGAGGATGCGGAATTGGTCGTCGAAGTCCTTCTTGACGCGCTTGATCTCGGAATCTTCGATCTGCTTGGCGCGCTTGTCCTTCTCGATGCCGTCGCGGGTAAAGACCTGCACGTCGATGACGGTGCCGTCCATGCCCGGGGGCACGCGAAGCGAGCTGTCCTTCACATCGGAGGCCTTCTCACCGAAGATCGCGCGGAGCAGCTTCTCTTCCGGCGTGAGCTGGCTTTCGCCCTTCGGCGTGACCTTGCCCACCATGATGTCGCCGGCGCGGACTTCGGCACCGATGTACACCACGCCCGACTCATCGAGACGCGAGAGCGCCTGCTCGGAGACGTTCGGGATGTCGGCGGTGATTTCTTCCGGTCCCAGCTTGGTATCGCGAGCAACGCAGGTCAGCTCTTCGATGTGGATCGTGGTGTAACGATCCTGCTCGACCACACGCTCCGAAAGGAGGATGGAGTCTTCGAAGTTGTAGCCGTTCCACGGCATGAACGCGACCAACATGTTCTGGCCGAGCGCGAGCTCGCCGATGTCGGTCGACGGGCCGTCGGCGAGAACGTCGCCGCGCGCCACGCGATCACCCACGTTCACCAGCGGACGCTGGTTGATGCAGGTGTTTTGGTTGGAGCGGGTGTACTTGATGAGCGTGTAGATATCGACGCCGGCATCATTGGCACCGACTTCGTCTTCGTTCGCGCGCACCACGATGCGGCCTGCATCGATCTGGTCGACCACGCCGCCACGCTTGGCGTTCACGGTCACACCGGAGTCGCGTGCCACAGCGCGTTCGATGCCCGTGCCCACCAGCGGCTTCTGCGAACGCAACGTCGGCACAGCCTGGCGCTGCATGTTCGCGCCCATCAATGCGCGGTTTGCGTCATCGTGCTCAAGGAAGGGCACGAGGGCCGCAGCGACCGACACCGACTGCATGGGCGAAACGTCCATGTAGTGAATTTCGGCCGGCGGCTTCAACAGTGCTTCGCCCTGCTGACGGCAGGTCACGAACTCAGCGGTGAAGGCGTTCTTGTCGTCCAGCGCGGCGTTGGCCTGGGCGATGGTGTACTCGTTTTCTTCGATGGCCGACAGGAACTCGACATCGTCGGTGACCTTGCCGTTGACGACCTTGCGGTACGGCGTCTCGAGGAAGCCATAACGGTTGGTGCGGGCAAACACGGCGAGCGAGTTGATCAGGCCGATGTTCGGGCCTTCCGGCGTCTCGATGGTGCAGACGCGACCGTAATGCGTCGGATGCACGTCGCGCACTTCGAAGCCGGCGCGTTCACGCGTCAGGCCGCCCGGGCCGAGGGCCGAGACGCGACGCTTGTGCGTGACTTCCGAAAGCGGGTTGTTTTGATCCATGAACTGCGAGAGCTGCGAGGAGCCGAAGAACTCCTTGATCGCGGCAGCCACAGGCTTGGCGTTGATCAACTCCTGCGGGGTCAAGCCTTCAGACTCAGCGAGCGACAGACGCTCCTTGACGGCGCGCTCAACGCGGACGAGACCCACGCGGAAGACGTTCTCGGCCATTTCGCCGACCGAACGCACGCGACGGTTGCCGAGGTGATCGATGTCATCGACCACGCCGCGGCCGTTGCGGATTTCGCACAGCGTGCGGATGACGTCGAGGATGTCGGAGGTCTGACCATTCGTGGCGACCAGGCGCTTGGCCTCTTCACCATTCTGGTTGCCGAAGTACTTCGAGTCGTACAGCACCGATTCGCCGGTGACGGCTTTGCGGCCGACGCGACGGTTGAACTTCATGCGGCCCACGCCCGACAGGTCGTAGCGCTCGAAGGTGAAGAACAGGTTCTGGAACAGGTTCTGCGCAGCGTCCTTGGTGGGCGGCTCGCCCGGACGCATCATGCGGTAGATCTCGACCAGCGCCTCGAGCTGCGTGCGCGTGCTATCGCCGCGCAGCGTGTTCGAGATGTACGGGCCGCGGTCGAGGTCGTTGACCCACAAGGTGCCGAACGAGGTCACACCGGCCTTGCGAAGCTTGGCCAGCAAGGCGTCATCGATCTCGTCATTGGCGACCGAGATGAGTTCGCCGGTCTTCGGGTCCGCAACGTCGTGCGCAAGAATGCGGCCGACCAAGTAATCGTCAGGCACTTCGAGCGTGCCGATCTTGGCCTGCTCCAACTGACGCACGTGACGCGCGGTGATGCGCTTGCCAGCTTCAACAAGCACTTCGCCGTTAGCGACCAAATCGAAGTTCAGCGTTTCGCCCTTCAGGCGCTCCGCGATCAGCGAGAGCTCTGCGCCTTCCTTCGGCAAGAGGGCGAAGTTATTGATCTCGAAGAACTGCTGCAGCATTTCTTCGTTGCTGTAGCCCAAGGCGCGCAGCAGCACAGTGACCGGCAACTTGCGGCGACGGTCGATACGGGCATACACCATGTCCTTCGGGTCGAACTCAAAGTCCAACCACGAACCACGGTAAGGAATGATGCGGGCGCTATACAGCAGCTTGCCCGAGCTGTGCGTCTTGCCACGATCGTGGTCGAAGAACACGCCAGGCGAACGGTGCAGCTGCGAGACGATGACGCGCTCGGTGCCGTTCACGATGAAGGTGCCGTTCTCAGTCATCAGGGGCATTTCGCCCATGTAGACCTCTTGCTCCTTCACGTACTTCACGGCCTTGGTGGACGACTCACGGTCGTAGATCACCAGGCGGACGGTGACGCGCAAGGGCGCGCCATAGGTCAGGCCGCGGTTGTTGCACTCGCGAACATCGAACGGCGGTTCGCCGAGGCGATAGCCCACGTACTCAAGGGCAGCGTTGCCCGAGTAGCTGGAAATCGGGAACACCGACTTCAGGGCGGCGTGCAAGCCCTGCTCAGCGCGCTTGCCGGCAGGCGCGCCCTCTTGCAGGAACTCACGGTAGGAATCCATCTGGATGGCGAGCAGGTACGGCACGTCGAGGACAGCGCGACGCTTGCCGAAATCCTTGCGGATGCGCTTTTTTTCTGTGAACGAATAGTTCATGGGGACCTTCAGGCTCGGTGAGCTTGGGATCAAGTTGTCAGTGGGAAGTTGCTGGTATTGCCGGCACCAGCACGCCTTCTGTCGCTACTTCCGACTGCCAACTCGGGGGTGGTTCAACACAGGGTCGAGGTATTGCAACGACCGTCTTTCAGGCGACAAGCCCAAGAAACGGCCAAAGGCCGGGAGCTTTCGCCCCCAGCCTTGGTGGTGTCGCCTGCGAGATGCCGGCGACCCAAGTGACGCTTACTTGAGCTCGACGGTTGCGCCGGCGGCTTCCAGTTCTTTCTTGAACTTGGCCGCGTCGTCCTTCGATGCGCCTTCCTTGACGTTCTGCGGAGCACCTTCGACGAGGTCCTTCGCTTCCTTCAAGCCCAGGCCAGTGATGGCGCGGACGGCCTTAATGACTTCAACCTTCTTCTCGCCGGCGGCCTTCAGGACGACGGTGAATTCGGTCTGCTCTTCGACCGGGGCAGCAGCGGCAGCCGGACCGGCGGCCATCATGACCGGGGCGGCGGCGGACACGCCGAACTTGTCTTCCATCGCCTTGACGAGGTCCATGATTTCCATCAGGGACTTGGTGGCGATCGCTTCGATGATCTGCTCGTTGGACAGGGACATTTTTTTTACCTCTGGATTGATCTAGCTAATGCAGGTCGGAATCGCGAGCGGATTAAGCGGCTGCTTCCTGCTTCTCGGCGATCGCCTTGAACGCGCGGGCCACACGGGTGGCCGGCTCGACGAGCGTGCTGAGGAACATGGACAGGGCTTGATCGCGCGTCGGCAGCGAGGCGAGGACTTCGAGGTGGGCGGCCGGATAGGCCTTGCCACCGATCGAAACGACCTTTGCCTTCAACTTATCGTTGCCTTTGGCGAATTCCTTGATCAGGCGACCGGCAGAACCGGGCTCCTCAGTCGAGAACGCGTAAAGCAGCGGGCCGGTGAGGGCATCCTGGGTGCACTCGAACTCGGTACCCGCGACAGCGCGCGAGGCCAACGTGTTCTTGACAACCTTCAGATACACACCCGTCTCGCGTGCCTTCTTGCGCATCGCCGTCATCTGGGAGACGGTGACGCCCGCGTACTCGGCTGCGACCAAGGAGTGGGCCTTGGCAGCGATCGCCGACAGCTCTGCGACGACTTCTTGCTTCTGGGACAGATTGAGAGCCATTGCACTCCTCCTAACTTCATTCCACCCCCTGCTCCAGCAGGCGGTGGCACCTCGGGCGGCGGCATCCTTGCTCGCCGGGACACGGGATGTGTCCGTGGTGGCCTCTCCAGAGAAAATCTGAAGAAGGTGCACCATCTGCGCTGGTCGGGCCTTACGGCCGGATTAAGCGATCTCGCTTCCGTCGACGGCGAATCCTTGCCTTTCGTGCATCCCTGCCCGACGTCGACACGCGCTGACCGCACCAGCGGTCTTAGATGGCCCCCGCATGGGCGGGTGCCTTCTAAATTGTTCGGCACCGGGCAAGCCCGGCACCGAGGGGATTACTTGGCGAGCGTCAGGCTGCCCTGATCGATCACCACGCCGATGCCCATGGTCGAGCTCAGCGAAATCTTCTGCAGGTACTGACCCTTCGCCGACGACGGCTTGGCCTTGACCAAGTCAGCCAGCAGGGCATGCAGGTTCTGCGACAGGGCTTCGGCCGAGAAGTTGGCCTTGCCGATGGTGCAGTGAATGATGCCGCCCTTATCGGTGCGGTAACGGACCTGACCGGACTTGGCGTTCTTGACCGCTTCCGCCGGATTGGCCGACACGGTGCCGACCTTCGGGTTCGGCATCAGGCCACGCGGGCCGAGCACCTGACCGAGCTTACCGACAACGCGCATCGCGTCCGGGGTCGCAATCACGACGCCGTAGTTCAGATCGCCAGCGAGCATCTTGTCGGCGAGGTCGTCCATGCCCACAGCTTCTGCACCAGCTGCGATGGCCTCATCAGCCTTCGCGCCCGGAGGGCAGAACACGGCAACGCGAACGGTCTTGCCGGTACCGGCGGGCAACACGGTCGAACCGCGCACCTGCTGGTCGGACTTCTTCGCATCCACGCCGAGACGCACGGCCACATCCACCGACTCAACGAACTTGGTCTTCGAGTTCTTGGTGATGATGTCGATCGCGGTGTTCAGCGGGTAGGTCTTGCCTTCAGCAACCAGGGCCGAAAGGGCTTTGTAACGCTTCGAAATCTTTGCCATGGCTTAACCCTCCACCACGAGGCCCATCGAGCGGGCCGAGCCCGCGATCGTGCGCACCGCCGCATCCAAAGAAGCGGCCGTCAGGTCGGCTTCCTTCTGCTTGACGATGGCTTCCAGCTGGGCGCGAGTGACCTTGCCCACTTTCTCGGTGTTCGGACGCTTCGAGCCCGAAGCAATGCCCGCTGCCTTACGCAGCAACACCGAAGCAGGCGTGCTCTTGGTGATGAAGGTGAAGGTACGGTCCGAGTAGGCCGTAATGATGACCGGAGTCGGGAGACCCGGCTCAAGCTTGGAGGTTGCGGCGTTGAACGCCTTGCAGAACTCCATGATGTTCAGACCGCGCTGACCCAGCGCAGGACCGACGGGCGGCGAGGGGTTGGCCTGACCGGCCTTCACCTGCAGCTTGATGTAACCAACTACTTTCTTTGCCATGACTCTTCTCCGGGTGATAGCGCCTGTTTAAGCAGGCTCCCCATTGAGTGGACGTTCTTTCAGGTGCGGTCCACGTGCGCACCGTTACCGCTTCGTCAGGCCTTTTCGACCTGACCGAACTCAAGCTCAACCGGTGTGGAGCGACCGAAGATCATGACCGCGACGCGCAAGCGACTGCGCTCGTAGTTGACCTCTTCGACCGTACCGTTGAAATCGTTGAACGGGCCTTCGACCACGCGCACCAACTCACCGGGCGAGAACAGAACCTTCGGACGCGGCTTGTCGACGCCTTCCTGCACGCGGGCAAGAATCGCATCGGCTTCGCTGTCCTTGATGGGCAAGGGGCGCTCGGCGGTACCGCCGATGAAACCCATGACCTTCGGAGTTTCCTTGATGAGGTGCCAGCTCTCGTTGTCGATGCGCGGAATACCGGCGTCATCGGTGGTCTCGATCTGCACCAACACGTAGCCGGGGAAGAATTTCCGCTCCGACTTACGCTTCTGACCAGCGCGCATTTCCACCACTTCTTCCGTGGGGACCAGCACCTGGCCGAACTTTTCTTGCATCTCAAAACGGGCAATGCGCGAATCGAGCGCCTTAGCGACCTGATTCTCGAAGCCCGAATAGGCGTGAACGACGTACCAGCGCTTGCTCATGCCGCTCCTCCCTGACCGAGCAGTGCACGCACGCCCAGCGAAATCAACCAATCAAAACCGGCGAGAACCAAGCTGACGATGACGACCACGATGAGAATCACGATCGTGGTGCGAACCGTTTCGTCCTTCGTTGGCCAAACCACCTTGCGGAGTTCGAACAGCGACTCAGTGAAGAACTCGCGCGCTTCGCGGCCCTTGGCGGTAAACAGCGCCACGGCGCCCGCAGCAATGAGCGAGAGAATGACCAGCAGCGCCTTCACGGGCGTCGGCCAAGACAGCAGGTACCAGCCCGCAATGCCCGCTGCGATGAGCAGGATTGAGGCGGCGTACTTAGCCACGTCCAACGGGTTGACCGCGGAATGCGTCGAATCGACCTTGGTATTCATGTATTTCCCGGCCGCGACCCGTTCGAACCGCGACCTTGTTAGTGGCACGCCAGGAGGGACTCGAACCCCCAACCTGCGGTTTTGGAGACCGCTGCTCTGCCAATTGAGCTACTGGCGTACATTGGCTTGAACTTTAAACAGCAAAGGCGGACCGATGTTCTGGCCCGCCAAGCGTGCGGAACAGCGACCCGAAGGACGCCGAACGCGCAGTTTACTTGATGATCTTGGCCACCACGCCAGCACCGACGGTGCGGCCGCCTTCGCGAATCGCGAAGCGCAGACCTTCATCCATCGCCACCGGGGCAATCAACGTCACCACCACCTTAATGT
>JAIXVL010000011.1 GCA_027483045.1 Lysobacteraceae bacterium | reverse complement strand
GGGCAATGGCCGTGGCGAGCGCATTCTGGAATGGCAAGACGCGGAGCGTCTTCCGTGGGGCGTTTTGCTGTTGTTCGGCGGCGGCATTGCCTTGTCGATGGCATTCCAGAGCTCGGGATTAAGCGATGTGATCGCCTATCAGTTGCGTGGGCTTTCCACGCTTCCACTCTTGCTCATGCTCGTCATCCTGGTGGGCGGCGTCATTCTGCTTTCGGAAATTGCCAGCAACACCGCGACGGCAGTGCTGCTCATGCCGATCATGGCCGCCGCTGCTCAGGCCGTTGGCGCAGATCCGGCTTTGCTGATGTTCCCCGCGGTCATGGCGGCCAGCATCGGCTTCATGCTTCCTGTCGCAACGGCGCCAAATGCCATCGCTTATGGCTCGGGCAAAGTGCCGGCGCAACGCATGCTGCGCGAGGGTGCGGTGATGGATGTGCTCGGCGCACTGGTGGTGTGCGCCGTGTGCTACGTGGCCTTCAGCTGAGGGCGTATTCCCTCAGCGCAGCAAAGCAGGCAACCAAAGCAAGGCAGCGCAGAGCACCACAAGCATCAGGCCTTCGCGACGCGTGAGCGCTTTCTCGGGTCTTGCGAGAAGCACGAGCGCTGCGACAAGTCCTAGGAACACGAGGGCTGGCTGCTGAAGAGCCAGCTGAAAGAACGACAGGGTTGAATCGACCGGCGCATTCGCGCTCAACAGAAGCGCCACGCAGGCCAGTGCCACACCCGCACCGACGCTTGCGGCAAGAGCGGGGGCTGCATCGCCAAAGCGCGCGTTGAAGTTAGCCACCACCGTAACGACGAAGCCGGTCGACAGCGCAATGAATGCGATCTGCATGGCGCTCGCTTCCAAGCCCTGCCATGCGCCAATCGACGCCGAAGCCGCCCAGACGCCGCGCGCACCCAACAGCAGCAATGCCGCACCAAATCCCAAGCGAAAAAGATTCAAGCCCCATCCCGGGCGCGTCGCGGCAAATTCGACCAATTCCTGCTTTGCGCGCTCGTCTGCCGAGCGCACGACGAGTGCGACCGAGACACTCCACGCCAGCAAAAGAATTGCGGCGCACAAAGCAGCCACAAGAGGCGGCACCCACAAGGCAAAAACCGCAAGCAACGCGGCGCTAACCAGCAGTGCCCATCGCCACCAAGGGAAACGCAGGACCACGCCAGTGGCCAAAAGCAGGCCACCCGCACCCAAGCCCAACGCACCAATCGCGCCACCCCATGCCGCCTGCGTGGCGATCGCGCTGCCCTGCCACGCCCACACACCCATCACGACGGCCAAACCCGGCAAGGCATAAGCCAGCAGAACCAACACGACGCCTGCAGTCAGCGGCGAACCCTTGGCCTGTTGCACGGCACCCGACAGACCCTTGATGGCTGAATCAGTGCCGAGAAGAAGCGCGATCACGCCACCCAGTGCGTACAAGAACTCCATCGCGCTTCTCCTTCAAACTCGCCTACGAAGTGACTTACTTCTTCTTCGGAATGTACAGGTCGGTAATCGTGCCTTCGGCCACTTCGGCCGCCATCGCCACGGTTTCGATCAGCGTCGGATGCGGATGAATCGTGTGGCCGATGTCGCCGACGTCGCAGCCCATTTCAATGGCCAAAGCCACTTCACCGATCAGATCACCGGCATTCGTGCCGACAATGCCGGCACCGATCACGCGGTGGGTTTCGGCATCAAGAATGAGCTTGGTGAGTCCTTCGGTACGACCGTTGCCAATGGCCCGGCCCGAGGCCGCCCAAGGGAACTTGCCCACTTCAATGGCGATGCCCTTGGCTTTGGCTTCCGTCTCGGTCACACCCACCCACGCAATCTCGGGGTCGGTGTAGGCCACTGAAGGGATGACTCGCGCAACCCATTCGCGCTTCTCACCTGCAGCCACTTCCGCAGCCAATTTGCCTTCGTGCGTGGCCTTATGCGCGAGCATCGGTTGCCCCACCAGATCGCCAATGGCGAAGATGTGCGGCACGTTAGTGCGCATCTGCCGATCCGCAGGAATGAAGCCGCGCTCGGTGACTTGCACGCCGGCTTTCTCAGCAGCGAGCTTGCCGCCATTCGGGCTGCGCCCCACCGACACCAGCACGCGGTCGAACACCGATGCCGCGGGAACCTTGTCGCCTTCAAAGCGCGCGTGCAGGCCATCAGGCTTCGCGACCACTTCAGGCACCTTGGTATTGAGATGCACGGCCACGCCGCGCGACTTCAACAGGTCTGCCAAGGGCTTGATGAGATCGAGATCGGCGCCCGGCATCAATTGCGGACCGAGCTCCACCACCGTGACTGCGCTACCCAAACCCGCGTACACGCAGGCCATTTCCAAACCAATGATGCCGCCGCCGACCACGAGCAAGGTCTTGGGGATATCGGCCAGTTCCAGCGCGTCGGTCGAGTCCATCACGCGCGCATCGCCCCACGGAAAACCGGGCAATTTCACCGGCTGCGAGCCGGCGGCGATGATGGCTTTCTCGAACGCAAGGCGCTGCGTGCCGTCTTTCGTGGCGATGTCGAGTTCGTTCGCGGAAACAAACTGCGCGGTGCCGGTGATAACGCGCACCTTGCGCTGCTTCGCCATGCCGGCCAAACCCTTGGTGAGCGTGCCGATGACTTTTTCTTTGTACGTGCGCAGCTTGTCCACATCGATGGCGGGCGCCGCAAAGCTCACGCCGAGCGCGCTCATGTGCTTGGTTTCTTGAATCACTGCAGCGGTATGCAGCAGGGCCTTCGATGGAATGCAGCCGACGTTCAAGCACACGCCGCCTAAGCTGGGATAGCGCTCGATCAGCACGACATCCAAGCCCAGATCCGCGGCGCGGAACGCCGCGGTGTAGCCGCCGGGACCGGCACCGATCACCACCAGCTGGCAACGATGATCTGCGGCCTTGCCGTCACTCGATGCTGCCTTCGGCGCCGGGGCTGCGCTTACCACCGGGGCCGCAACGGCGACAGGAGCCGCGGGCGCAGCAGGTTTCGGTGCGGCACTCGCGGGCGCCGTCGACGCCGCCGCTTCAACCACTTCAAGCTGAGCAATGACGTGGCCTTCCGCCACTTCATCACCCAACTTCACCGTCAGGCTTTTGATGACGCCCGCCGCGGGGGAAGGCACTTCCATCGTGGCCTTATCGCTTTCCAGCGTGAGTAGGCCTTGGTCTTTCTTCACTGTGTCGCCGGGCTTCACCAGCAATTCGATCACCGGGATGCCGGCACTTCCGCCAATGTCGGGAACCTTTACGTCGATGAGGGCCATGCTGCTTTTCCGTTGTCGTTTTTGTGCTTGAAGTAGTTCACACCGCGCGCGGCGCGGCGTGCGTCAGTTCGGGGTGCTGCGGTGAAGTTCCGAATACAGCGAAGGTCGACGATCGATCAGATTGCGCACACTGCCGCCCTCGCGAGCGCGCTTGAGCGCAGCCACATCAAGTTCGGCCAAAACCAGTTGCGCGCCTTGCGCCGTGGCCACTTGTGCGATGCCATCGGAAGCGAAGGCCGCGATCGCATCGTCGCAGGGCGTGAGCACCGCCGATTCGGCGTACTGCTGATCGAAATTCGCAACGCCTGGGCAAAATCCCGCGTTGCCGGCAGCCACGACATACACCTGATTTTCCACCGCACGCGCCTGCGCGCTGTAGCGCACGCGCAAGTGACCCGAATGCAGATCCGTGCAGTAAGGCACGGCGAGCAACCATGCGCCCGCATCGACCTGTGCGCGACCCAACTCGGGGAACTCGCTGTCGTAACAGATCTGCACGCCCACAGGCCCCAAGGGCGTGGCGACCGGCGCAACATCACGCGCACTACCGCCTTCGACCGCCCAGCTGTCTGTTTCACTGGGCGTGATGTGCAGCTTGTCGCGGCGCTGCAGAGCACCGTCCGGCGTGGCGACCCAACACACATTGCGCGGGCGACCGTCGATCCACGTGAGGTGCGTACCACCGACCACAGTGAGGTGATGCGCTTGCGCCATCTCGGACAGCAGCGCCTGCCATGCGGGCGTGTGCTCGCTCAAACGGCGTAGCGCATCGGCAGGGCTGAGACGCGTCGATTCCGCGCTCAAGAGTTGGCAAGTGATGAGCTCGGGAAGCACTAAGAGCTCGACACCGTAATCGCCAGCCACGCGTACCCACTCACGAAGCTCGTTCGCAAAATCATCGAAGCCCGCCACACGGCGTTGCGCCCATTGCAACGCGCCCACTTTGGCGCGCGCCGGAATGGCAGCAGACCAAAGGGGCAGCGGCGTGCTCACAGCAGCAAACGGCGCAGATCGCCCAAACTCTTGGCCATGAAACTGGTGAAGCGCGCCGCATCCGCACCATCAATCACGCGATGGTCGTAGCTCAGGCTCAAGGGCAGCATCAAGCGAGGTGCAAACTCCTTGCCGTTCCACGTGGGCTTGATGCTGCTGCGCGACACGCCAAGGATCGCCACTTCCGGCGCATTGATGATGGGCGTGAACGCGGTGCCGCCGATGCCGCCGAGCGAACTGATCGAAAAGCAGCCGCCCTGCATATCGGCTGGGCTGAGTTTCTTGTCGCGCGCCTTCTTGCTGATCTCGCCCAACTCGCGGGCCAAGTCGAGTAACCCTTTCTTGTCGCAATCGCGAATCACCGGCACGACCAAGCCATCCGGTGTATCGACTGCGATGCCGATATGGAAATACTGCTTGAGCACCAGATTGTCGCCATCGAGCGACGCGTTGAACTTCGGGAATGCCTTCAGAGCTGCGACAGCCGCCTTGATGAGGAAGACCAACGGCGTGAGCTTGGTGTCCTTGCTCTCTTCACCGAGCTGCTTGCGGAAGGCCTCCATCTCGGTGATGTCGGCATCGTCGAACTGAGTGACGTGCGGAATCATCGCCCAGTTGCGTGCCAGGTTCTGGCCCGAAATCTTTTGGATGCGCGACAGCGGCTGCAACTCGACTGCGCCGAATTTTGCGAAGTCCACCTTCGGCCACGGCAATAGATTCAATCCACCGCCAGCGCCGCTGGACGGCTGGCTCGCGGGCACGCCGTCGGTCATGGCTTTCTTGACGAAGGCCTGCACGTCCGCTTTGCCGATACGGCCGCCGCGTTCGCTGCCCTGTACCTTGGCCAGATCCACGCCCAGCTCACGTGCAAACACACGAACCGATGGGCTGGCATGCGGCAGTTTGCCCGGCAGCAGGCTCTCGGCGGTGAACGCGATGGGCGGCGAGCTGGGCGGCAAGGCCTCGGGGTCTACACCCGGATTGGTCGCCAGAGGCGCTGCAGCTGTCTGCGCCGGTGCAGCGGCGGCTGGAGCAGCCACCGGCTTTGGTGCGGGCGCTGCGGGAGCAGGCACTGGCGCGGGAGCGGGAGTGGCAGCGGACGGTGCCGAAGGCGCAGCGGCCACCGCACCCTCCACCTCGATCATGGCCACCACATGGCCCTCCGAGAGTTCGTCGCCCAGCTTGACCTTGATCTCGCGCACGACACCGTCGAAGGGCGAAGGCACTTCCATCGTGGCCTTGTCGGACTCCAGCGTCACGAGCCCCTGGTCTTTCTTGACGCGGTCGCCCACGGCCACCAGCAATTCAATGACGGGGACGTCGCTAGTACCTAGATCAGGCACCTTCGCTTCACGGATATCGGCCATGTCCTCTCCCGAGGCGCACAAAACAGACAGCCATTCTGGCCGCTGCTTGCGCGGGGCGCCATCCCTGACGCCCGCATACGTTTTCAGTACCGGCCGGAACGGTCAGCAGACGGACGGCTTCAGCGGCTCGCAGTGCGGATTTCGCTGCGGCGCACCACGATCAGGTTCAGCACGTCGCCATCGGCATCACGCACCTCCAACTCGTTGTCCAAAGCTTCGATGCGCTCCAAACGGCGGCAGACTGCTTCGGCCTTGGGCTCGAGTGCCTTGGCGCGCGCTTCGACACGCTGCTCCATCTGCGTTTCCATGTTCTCCATGCGCACCTCAAAGGCCTTTGCAGCGGCCTCATCGCCAGAGAACGCCAGCTTCAAGGCCTGTGACACCGCCGCACCGGTGATGGTGGGCACTAACTCGGCCACGATCGTTTCCACTGCGGGGCCGACCAGATCATCGGCCTTCTGTTCATCGAGCAACCAGGCGGGATTGCTGCGAATGGACGTCATCAGCTGCGAGCGCGCTTCTGCCATCTTCGGGCGCATCTCCGCTTCTGAGTTGAACGCAATGGCGACCTCTTCCAGCGCGGTGAACGCAATGTCCACCGCCTCGACGGCAATGGCTTGAACTTCGGGGCCCAAGGCATCGAACTCGCTGGCAATGCCAGCGACGCGGCGCTGATCGTCCGCCGTCAATTCAGCCGCTCGACCACCAATCCACAAACGATTGCCAGCCAAACGCACTTCAGGGCGATCATCGGTCGCGCCGAACACCCATGCATTGCGCTCTACCTTGATGTCCGCTTGGACACTGAGATTACAGCTCGACCCGGCCCATGCCGGCGCAGAGAGCATGGCGGCAAGAACAGAAACGGCGAGTGCTGTGCGGCGCATGACATGAACTCCAAGTGGGGTGCGTGTATTGAGCGCCACGGCGCCGTCAATTGGCGCGTGACAGTGGTGCGAGTGACCTTCGGCACAGTTCATCTGAACTCAAGGCGCGCTCTGTAGCCGTCTTCCTTGGCCCTTATGCCGGTGACTGTCAGACTAGAGGGGTCTTCGACGGGCATTTCCAAATGACAGCAACTCCACTGCTTCGCCGCCCTGCTGTTTGGGTGATGCTTTTAGCCGCCTTTCTTGTGCTCGCTTTCCAAGGCACACGCGGTCTTTGGGACCCGGACGAAGGCCGCTTCACCAATGTGGCGCTGCAAATGATCCACACAGGCGACTTCATCAGCCTGCATCGGCACCACGAAACATTCCACTTCACCAAACCGCCGGTCACGTACTGGGCTATTGCTGCCAGCGTGAGTGCTTTCGGTTGGAATGAATGGGCCGCGCGACTGCCGAATGTGCTCGCCTTCTTGGGCGTCGTGGCTTTGCTGTTGCGCATCGGCCGCCACTTTGCGCCGCAGCGTGCGTGGCTTCCCGGATTGATCTACGCCACCCTGCCGGTGCCTTTGCTCTCCGCGCACCTCGTCACCACGGATACACCCCTCGCCTTCGCCACCACCTTGGCCTTGGCCTGCTATGTGATTGCGCGATTCGAAGACCGCCCCGCCTTCATCATCGGCATGTGGGCCGCATTCGGTTTGGCGTTCATGACCAAGGGTCCGCCGGGATTGCTTGGCCTTGCTGCAGTCATCGTCTTTCATCTGACTCACAAGGGTGGCCCGCGCCTTTTCCCGCCCTTGGGTTTGCTGCTGTTCGGTGTGGTCGGCTTCACTTGGTACGGCGTTGTGGTTGCCCGGCATGAAGGCTTGCTCGGGTATTTCCTCGGCTACGAGGTGTTTGCGCGCATCGCTACTGACACGCATAACCGCCACCCAGAATGGTGGGGTGGCTTCTACGTGTACGGACTCACACTGGGCCTAGGCACCCTGCCGTGGTGGCCCTGGGCCTTGGCCTCTGCGCGTCGCATCGGGCTGCGTTGGCGAGAGGCCGAAGCTCAGACGCGCTTGCTTTTGGTGTGGATTGGTATCGCCTTGCTGGTCTTCATGCTGTCGCGCTCGCGACTGCCGCTGTACGTCCTGCCCTTGTTCGCACCACTCGCACTGCTGTTTGGTCGCGCCTTGCAGCAGATGGAATGGCGATGGCCGCGAGTGGCCGCCGTTGCGGCATTGGCCGCGTTCGTTGTCGGCATCAAGGCACTGCTCGGCTTTCTGCCTCAACTCGCTCAACAATTGCCGGCAGAACAGGCCGATCGATTGCCACTGCACAAGAATGCGCGCCAATGGGCCGCCGACTTGCGCGCGATCACACCCTTTGCCCCAACCGAAGTGGTGTTCGTCAACGACATGGCACGTTACGGCCTGCACCTGTACCTGCGCGCCGAAGTCGAGAAAATCGACTTCGATGGCGATATGGCCCGCAAGCCGCTCTCCGATGCGCCGTTTGACGACACGGTTTACGACGAGCTGAGAGAGGCCGATGTGCAGAGCCGCATCTTTGTCATGCGGCCATGGGCGCAAGAGCGTTTCGAGTTGATGGCCCGCGAAGCAGGCTGGGTGCCGGTGCTGCTCGGGCCCGCACAAGACCGCGTGGTTTATCGCTTAAGCCTCGCCAGCACCTCGTCCAACGACGCGCGGTAAAGCGGTTCCACCAAGCGACGCAGTGTGGCGCGATCGCGCGCCAAGAAGACCCCGCTGCGTCGGCAATGCGCCAGCAAAAGCGCATGGTCTTGGGTGGTGCTCATTTGCTCGGCGAGCGCGCCGATGTCTTCTGAGCGCAGGCCCAAGTTTGGCGCGCAGTCACCCAATGCAGATTCCTGTTGGCGAAGCCGCCGCAATCGGCGACGCAGCACATGCCAATCCTCTGGGTCTTCGCTCTTGGCCGCTCGCTTCAACGCTTTTTGTAGACGCCCCACCGATACCGCATGCGCTGCCTTGAGTGCCTCAGGACCCACCGTGTCCCAAGGCAGTCGTTGGAGACGCTCGATGGCCTGCGCCAAACGCTCGCGACGGCGCGAAAAATCGGGGTCTCGCTGCAGAGCAGCCGACAAACGCTTGGCACGCAAAACGGAGACCTGAGCGCACAAACGCTCGCATTCAATCGGCCCAATGACCGCGTCCTTCGCAAGTTGCAGCAGGGCATCGCGCAGGGCATCGGCATCGCGCAGACTGGAAAGGCCGCGACAAAGGCTGCGGAGGCCCGCATCCAAACGTCGAATGGGCGTGGCGGCATGCAGAGACGGAGCAAGCAAGGCCAGCGCGGCGCGCGCACGTCGAATCGACTTGCGACCCTGGTGAACACCGTCGTGGCGCTCCTCGCCTTGGCGTCCGAGTTGTCGCGCAGCGCGCATCAACTCTTTGGCCGCGTACTCGCCCAGTTTCGCTCCCTCAGCCGCCATGCCGACCCCCTTAAATCAAGAGGAAGGCTAGCAATTCGGCGGCGGGCGAAGGTTACAGCGTCATCCGCTCAGACGTGCTCAATGGCGTGGTAGCGCAGCGCTGCCAAGGGCACGATGTCGAGCGCGCGCTCATGCGTGGCCTCCAGCACCACGGGCGGCGCGATGCCCGCTTCGAACGCCTCCATCCAGCGCGCTGCACACACGCACCACTGGTCGCCAGGCTTCAGGCCGGGGAATCCCGATTCCGGGCGCGGCGTGCTCAAGTCGTTTCCGCTGCGCTTGGAGAACTCCAAAAACTCCGCGGTGACGCGTGAGCACACGGTATGGCTGCCACGGTCTTGCGCATCGGTACGACAGCAGCCGTCGCGAAACCACCCGGTCAGCGGCTCGTGGCTGCAATCCTCAAGCGGCAGGCCAAACACATTGCGCGCGGGGGCTTGAGAGGGCATGGCGGGGCTCCTTTCCGTCGGGAGCCCCATCGTAACGGCAGTCGCGCCTTAGCCGCGTGCGTGCCGTGCTTCACGCTGAGCGCGGGCGTGGGCGCGCATTTCTTCGGGCACCAAGCGACCGTCACGGTTGGCGTCGATCTGCGTGAAATGCTCAGTCAGCTTTGGCGCATCGCTGCCCAACTCGGCCAAGGTCAGGGCCTCGTCACCATTGCTGTCCAGGAAGATGAAGTGTGCCCGCATGGCTTCGCGCCGCGCCTTATTCAGCTCACGCCGCGATTCGGCCAAACGAAAGGCTTTGCGCAGCTCAGCGCGATCGAGCTGTTGGTCACGGTTACGGTCGATGCGGTCAAAGCGCTCAGCCAGACGTGGCAGGGCCGCAGCCTCTGCGCGGTCCAAACGCTGGTCACCATTGCGATCAGCCTGCGCCAGTCGGCCTTGCGGGCCATCCGCGCGGGGGGTCTGAGCCGCTGCAACCAAGGTGAAAGCGCTCACCAAGGCGAGGCCGAGCAAAGCAAGGCGGGGGCGATTCATGGGGTTCTCCGAGGTTGGTGTGCTCACTACAACGCACCGACTCGGCATCGGTTGACGCTAGGACTTGGGTAACCAGGCCGTGACGCGGCCCGTGGCAACGCCGTGCGGCCCAAAGCTGCGCTCTTCAAACCACAGCCCGGAATCGTCGGCCAACACCACGGTGCTGGCGCGAGTGCCGTACTCGGCACCCACGATGAACGCGGCTGAGAGCCGCTTCTCCCAGTCCTGCGGAACCCCTGTATTCGGAAGCTCGGCGTCCTCGGCTTGCTCGGGATTGGCCAAGGCCGCGAACAAAGGTTCGACGAAGTCAGGGGAGCTCGCCGGGTGCCCGTGCTCTGGCGCATCGCCCAGCCATTGGCGAAGTGCCTCGCGCATGCGCCGGGTCTTGGGCCAAGGCGTATCGAGCGCGGCATTGCTCAAACCAAACACGCCTGAGGACAAGCGCTGCGTTTCGGGGGAGGGGTGATTGCCCACCATGCGCGCCTCGCCATCCCACAGCAGCAAGTTGAAGCGGCCGAACGCGGACGCCTCCGGCAAGAGCTGTGCCGCGTAGTGCTCTGCCGACTCGGTGCCGTGCGCGAAGTCGTGCACCAGCGCACCACGCGATCGCGCCGCCGCTTCCGGCCGCCCGAGACGCACATTCGTGACCGCAGCCACGCGCCCTTCTGCCGACACCTGCAGCCAGCCGCCTCCAGCCTGAAGATCGCGGCCGCCAAACACACGACCTGCCGCATCAAGCGCCGCTGACGCAGCCGTGGGGCGCGCATGAAATTCGTCGCGATTTCCGGCCAACACGAATCGCCAACGCGGATGCGCGTGGATGCCAAACGCAATCAAGCACATGGCACAGCCTCAAGTGCTGACGCCAAGCTCGACCAAGCTCGCTGCTTGTCGGCCAAGCTGAGAGCGGCGTGCGCGGGGCTGGTCGACGGCAATCGCAGCACAGTGAATGGCCGCTTCGGTAAAGCCGCATGGATATGGCGCTGAAAAAGCATCGCTGCCGTTGTGCCATTCAAAGCAATGACGTCGATGCTCGGATGCTGCGCACACAGTGCGGCAATCTCATTGACGCGCACCGAGCCCTGCGCAATCCGCGCATCCAGACTGCCGGGACGTTCGCACTCGGCAATCACATCCCAAAGCGCCACGCCGGCATCGGCCAGACGAGCCAAGCGCTCGCTATAGGCCGCCTGCGCAGGCACTTGAAACAAGGCTTGCATCAGCGGCCAAAAGGCGTTGCGTGGATGCGCGTAGTACTGCCCCGCACGCAGCGAGGCGGCACCGGGCATGGAACCCAAGACCAAGGCGC
>JAIXVL010000185.1 GCA_027483045.1 Lysobacteraceae bacterium | reverse complement strand
TCCTTGAAGGTGGGCGGATTCGCATCGGAGGCTGCGGCATGAGGCAGGAATTCGGCTTCGGCTAAATCCAACGCGGCGTCAATCATGGCCTCCGCACTGTCGCGGTCCACGTGCGCAAACGCGGCCTGCTTGGCTAGCGTTTCAGCGTGCAGCCAATCGAACAGCATGAAGTGGAGGTCATCGCGGGGTGGCAGCATCATTCGTTTGTCCTGTTCGAGGGGTGTGCAGCGTAACCGCTGCGCCAATCAGAAAACCTGGGCACCCAACCGGTGCCGCGCAGTCGGGCGTTCAAAACGCGCTTGCCCAACACCGGGCCATCGGCCGCGCCCAATGCAGCCAAGCCTAGGCGCGCACGCAGGCCATCAATCACTTCGTACTCAAGCGTGGGCGCATCGTCATTACCGCAATAGAGGCGTGAAATGCGCGTGGCATCCAGCAAATGCATCAGTGCACCGGCCACATCATCGACATGAATGCGATTGGTCCAGCGCTTCTCACCGGGCTGCTCGCGCTGGGCGCGGTTCCACATGCGCTCGCGGCCGGGCCCGTAAATGCCACTGGCGCGAAACGCAGCGGCGTCACCATGCGCGTCCAGCTCCTTTTCGGCTTCAAGCAAGACCCGGCCGTTGAACGCTGTGGCATCGGCAGGCGTGTCTTCGTCGACCGCACCGCCCGAATCCTCGGAATACACGGCTGTACTCGACACAAACAGCACGCGCCCGATCTCGACGCTGTCCAGCAGGCGGCGCATACCATCGCGATAGAGCGCGCGGTACGCCGCCTCGGTGCGCTCATCAGGCGCCGCGCAGAACACCAGCGCGTCGGGCCGCTTGGGGAGCTGATCGAAGCCCTCGCCCGTGGCCAGATTGGCCCGAAGTGCGCGAATTCCCGGCCCGATCGGCACCTCGCGTCGGCGCAGTGCCAAAGCCTCCCAGCCACGCGATGCCGCCAACGCGGCAAGCCGAAGACCGGTGTCTCCGGCGCCAGCAATCAGCACACTACGGGGGGAACGCAAGGCCATCGGCGGCTTCCGTGAAATGAAGTGGAGCGCGATGCTAACGTTTACCCCATGAATCCTGCTGTGAATCTTGTCCTCGTCGGCCCCATGGGGGCGGGCAAAACCTCCATCGGCAAGCGCTTGGCCGAGCGCTTCGGCTTGGTGTTTGTCGATCTTGACCACGCCATTGAGGCCGCGACGGGCGTGGCCGTGTCCGTGATTTTCGAGCGAGAGGGCGAAGCCGGCTTTCGCGATCGCGAAGCGCGCCAGCTGGCCAAAGAGCTCGAAGGTGAAGGCCGCCTCATTGCCACGGGCGGCGGCGCAGTGCTGCGCGCCGAGAGCCGCGCACTCATGCGCGAACGCGGCTATGTGCTTTACCTCGCCGTGAGCGTAGAAGAACAACTCAAGCGTCTCGCGAATGATCGCGTGCGCCCCCTTTTGCAACGCCCTGATCGAGAAACTGTGCTTACCCAAATGGCTACAGACCGCGCCCCGCTCTACGCCGAAGTGTCTGATCTTCGCTTCGACTCCAGCGGCCTCACGCCCGCACAGGCCTGCGAGCGCCTGATCCCAAAGCTGCGTGACACCTGGCACCGAGCGAGTGCCGCCTGATGCGCGCGCTCAATGTCGAACTCGGTCAACGCCGCTACCCCATCCGCATTGGCCAAGGCTTGTTGCACGATGCCGACGCGCTGAATCGCTTCGCGCCCGGACGCCATGTGATGATCCTCAGCGATGCCAACGTAGCACCGTACTACCTCGCCTTGGTCGAAAGCGCGTTTGCCGGTAAGCAACTGGCCACCCTCGTTCTGCCCGCTGGCGAGCAGGAGAAAACCCTCGCGCGCTTCGGTGAAGTCATGTCCGCACTGGCGGCACTCGGCGCCAGTCGCGACGCCACGCTCATTGCTCTGGGCGGCGGCGTCATTGGCGATCTCACCGGCTTCGCCGCTGCGTGCTGGATGCGCGGCGTTCGCTTCGTGCAATTGCCCACCACGCTGTTGGCGATGGTTGATTCGTCCGTCGGCGGAAAAACCGCGGTCGATCTGCCCGAAGGCAAAAACTTAGTCGGCGCCTTTCATCAGCCCGTTGCCGTGCTGGCCGACACCAGCACGCTCGCCACCCTGCCCAATCGCGAATTGCGTGCCGGCTTGGCTGAAGTGTTGAAGTACGGCGCCTTGGGCGATCGCGCGTTCTTTGATTGGATCAGCGAGAACACCGAACCCCTGCTCGCTCGCGACGACGAAGCCATCGCCTACGCCATCGCCACCAGTTGCACGCACAAAGCGGGCATTGTCTCTCGCGACGAAACCGAAACCGGCGAACGCATGTTGCTCAATCTGGGCCACACCTTCGGCCACGCCATTGAAGCCGAACAAGGCTTTGGCGGCTTGGTGCATGGCGAAGCCGTGGCCGTGGGCATGGTTTTGGCTGCACAGCTTTCGGCACAACTCGACATGGCCCCGCAAGGCGATGCCGATCGCTTGGCAAAGACGCTGGGCGCACTGGGTCTGCCTACTCGCATTCCCGAAGGCCTGGACCCGCAACGTCTTTTGGCGCGCATGCGCCTCGACAAGAAAAACGTCTCAGGAAAACTGCGCCTGATTCTGTGGCGCGGCATCGGCCATGCCTGCGTCGTTCCCGATGTGGATGAGGCCGAGGTGTTGCGCGCTCTTCAGTCCGCGACCAAAACCTTTTCATAGGCTTTTCGCGGCGCGCCTTGGAAGAACACTTCACCGCAATAGACATAGCCCAACTTCGCAACGATGTGCAGCATGGGCGCGTTGTCGAAGTTGGTATCCAAGCGAATGCTGTACACCTCGTTCTGAATGCAAAGCGGCTCCACCCGCTCAAGCAAACGCGTGGCAACGCCCTGCCCCTTTACTGCGGCGGCGGTCGCAACACGATGCAAAACCGCATAGCGCCCAAGGGTGAGCCATTCGCCGTCGATGGCTTCGTATGCGGCGTCCAAACCAAAGATAACTGCGGCGTAGGCCACGATGGTGTCTCTATCCAGAAGCACATAGGCGTATCCGTGTGCGATGTCGTCCCGAACGGTCTGTTCGCTCGGATACCCGTTCTGCCACTGCTCACTGCCCTCGCGCCTGCGCTGTTCGATCGCCTGCTGCAAGATCGTCCAAATCGCGGGCAAATCGGCTTCGGTGGCTCGCTTCAATTCCATGGCGTTCAAACAAAGTCGAAGTGCGGGATGAGAACGAAAGGCTCACTGGCCCACAGGGGGCTGCCAGAGTTCAATCTTGTTGCCATCCGGGTCTATCACCCAACCGAACGCGCCAAACTCAGACTCCTCCACTTTGGCATCGACAGCGCAACCAGAACTCCGCAATTGCGCCAGCAGGGCATGAAGATCATCGACGCGAAAATTCACCATGAAGGCCGCGGTACTCGGTGCGAAATAGCTGGTGTCGTGCTTGAAGGGGCTCCACACCGTCGTGCCGGTGCCACTTGGGTTCTCAGCACTAGCCCAGCGAAAGGCCGCGCCACCCCATTCCTCCAAGGGAACCCCAAGATGCTGGCGATACCACTCGCCCAGCGCTTTCGGATCAGGTGACTTGAAGAACACACCACCAATTCCTGTGACCTTGGCCATACCCCTGTCTCCTGAGCGTTTCTGGCGACACTACCACTGACGAAACACCACACACACGGTGGTCGAATCGAGCACCGCGAACTCACGCGAGCCCCAAGGTTTCCGTTCGATCCGCGAAGAGTTCGGGTGAAGCATTTCCGGAGCACGCGCCTGCACTTCGGCGTAGATCGCTTCGATGTTGTCGGTCTCGATGGCCAACTCAGGGCGATCCAACGCGGCGAGTTCCGCGTTCTCCATCAGATACACCTTCGCGCCATCTCGCCCAAGCACCGAGATGGACGCGTCTTGATGCAAAACTTCAAAACCTAGGCATCGAACAAACAGATCCATCCCCACAGAGAGGTCGGCATAGAAGACTTTGGGGATCAGTCGAAGCAGCATGGGAAATCACCTGCGGAGAGATGCTCAGTTTACGGGGTCGAAATCACGCCGCATGCAACGCGAGCGCCGCCGCCGCCGAGCACCATCGGATGATCGGAATGGTTATCTCCCCCGGCATGGACCATCAGCGATCGCTGTTGAATGTCGGAGAGCTTGAGTCGTGGGGCCAGGACTGGATGGGTTGCGCTTCCATCAGCCGCCACGTAGATCGGTGGCAAATCGCCTAAATGCCCATCGCCCCACGGCTCACCATGCCGCTTCGTTCCGGCGGGGTCCAAGTGACTCCCCGCCGCAAGCGCAGGCACGGACTTTCCATCTTGGATTCCGGGCGCACACGAGGGATTCTCATGAATGTGAAAGCCATGCAAGCCAGGCATCAGACCCGTCAAGCTGGGATAAAACGCCAAGCCATGCGGCGTCTCCACAATGCGGACCGACCCGATGGCCGCGCCTTCCCCACTAGCTTCGGCGAGATTCATGTTCACCCGCATCTCAGCCGCCTGCAGGCACGTCGCGCTGAGAAGGAAACTAGCAGCCAAAAGAAAACGGTTCATTAGATCTTTTCGTCCCAGTGGAAGTGATGCATCAGTCGATGCAGGAGCGGCGCGAACACAAGCGCTGCAGTAACGATGAAGACAAGCCCCGCGTAGAGCGCGAACAGGCCCGCGAACAGTTTGCCGCCAAAGGATTGAGGCGGGTTGACCGGGCCCATACCACCGAGAAGCATTGCTGCGTTCAGAAACGCGTCAACCCAAGACAAGCCCTCGAACCCGACGTAGCCTGCCACCCCGACCGCTAGCGAACCGACCAGCAGCGCGGTAGCCCAGAGCCCATGAACGACGAGGCGATGCACAAAGCTCGCATGCGATATCGGCTTTTGGCTTCGCGACTCGTACATCGGCCCAATCTACACCCGCTTGGCGCTTAAGGCTTGGACGCTAGGCTTAGGGCGGCGAAATCACGAAGTCGTACAGATCGTCCACGGCATGCACCGGCAAGGCCCCCATGGACTCATACAGCCCGATGGCCCGCACATTGCTCGACATGACGCCGCGAAACACAAAATCTGTACAACGCACCGCACGCGCCTTGCGACGCATCTCGCCAATCATCAAGGTGCCGTAGCCACGTGAGCGATGCTGCGAAAGCATTTCGATTTTGTCGATGACGAAATCAGAGTTGGGTTCGAACGAGCCATGCGCACGGCCAATCACGCGGCCTTCCTGCAGCGCTTGGATGGTGTAGTGCTGCCGTCGGCCCGACGTTTCGTAAGACCAGTCCGGCCGCAGAGCAACCGGCTCGGCGAGAAGTGCGTTGCTCATGTGAGCGCGTCCTGAGGCCACTTGCCCCAACAATAAGCACCGCCCTTCGCGTGCGAAGGAGCGGAGCCCGTGAAAGAAGTGCCGAATCGCAAATCCCAAGATTCACCAGCAAAAATCGCTGCAAAGAACCCGTATGCCATTCAGCGTCGTGGCTATTGTAACCCGCGCAGCGTGCTGGCGCCCATTAGGGCGCCACCTCAGCCCACGAAGAACAGCGCAATACAGCAACTGAGAGCCAGCATCCAAAGAATCGAGCGCAGATTGGCGCGGTCCGCGAGATAAGCGCCGATGAATGCAATACGCAGAAGTACGAACGCCACCGCAAGGCCAGTGACCGTTGCTTCGGACGCTTGGGCTTGCTCGGCCACCCACACGCCCGCGATGAAGATCGGCAAGGTCTCGAAGCTGTTCAACTGCGCGGCGTGTGCTCGCGCCTGCCAACCCTGAAGGCCGGCCAGCCAGTTCCTTGGGTTGTGATTGTCGAACCCGCCTTCACGTCGAGGCTTACCAAAGCCGCGCGACTTCGCGATTCCGGCGCAGGCGATGGGAAGCAGGCAAGCAATCAGGAGGCAGAAATGGGTGATGGTCATGAGCGTTGAGTCCCTGCGAAAAGAGAATCGAGGAAGAGAGCGTTGATGCTTCAGCGCTGCTGCGTTGTGGCAGAAGGTCGCACAGAATGAGGCGAGGGGCTAACGCACGAACCCCCGCTCCTTGTAGCTGGCATAGCCTGCCGCGACCAGCGCAGCAAGTTCCTTGAACAGCATGGGCTCCGTAGTCGAGAAGTTGAAGCACGATTTTCCTTGCATGCGAGCACGCAGCTCCGGCGAGATCGACACCAACAGTTCCGGCTTCACGTAGACCGGCATGAGATGGACGCTGACGTATGACTTCTTTAGTTGAACGGCGCCGAAGAACAACGGCTTCTTGTTCTTTTGGATGTGCTGGGTGTCAAGGTACAGCTCTTGCTCATCGTTTCGGGTAGGAACCAGCTTGGCCGCATAAGGGGCAAGAACTTTGCGAAGCTCTGCAAAGACTGGAATCAAATCAGGCATCGAGGACTCCACACCAGTTTCATAGTTGTTTTGGTCATGCTGGTACAGATGAAGACTCACCGATGAAGCACAGACGCGTGATTTCAGCGTCCTCTCGCACCGGCGGTCAGGTCGCCAAAGCGCCTAGACCACGCCCTGAGTCGTAGTGGGCTGCACTGGCCGCTTCCAAATCGGTGGAACGATCCTTCCGCGCTTTACCGCCATCACCAACATCACGATGCCGGTCGTGGTGCATATGACTAGCGCAAGCACCGACGATTCAACGCCGAAGTTTCCCCCCGTCAGCCAATCCGGCCCGTTCACGGTGGACCTGATCAGGCCCTCTTGTGCGTCGTTGCCGGAGACAATGCCCGAGAAAATGGCCGACTGCGTGTAGTTCCATGCCATATGGAAGCCAATGCTCAGCCAGAGACGGCGCGTGAGCATGTAGGCCGCAGCGAGCAAGATGCCGGCCTCGACGGCGATGAACAGCGCTCCCTCAATCGTGCCCTGCGGGTTCAGCATGTGGGTTAGACCGAACACGAGCGAAGAAACCACCAGAGCGGCCCAACTGCCAAACCAATGCTCGACTGCACCGAACAGCACGCCTCGGAACAACAACTCCTCGTAAATGCTCGAGCTCAGCGCCATGGCAATCGCGGGAACCATGTAGCTCAACGGATTCAATCCATCAATGCGGTAGATGCCCAGAGCCATGAGGATCATTTCGCAGGCAGCGTACAAACCTGCACCGATGACCAAGCCAATACCGAATTGGCGCCACATGCCCGGCAAAGCGAGTTCCGATACCGTGCGCCTCTCGACGAAGTGTGCATAGCCCATGTACACCGCGAAGCCAGCGATGGCCAATGCAATGATGTGCATAACCGCTTTGGGAGGTTCGTCGGCGTAGCTGGTCATCACATCGGTATTCAAGGTCATAAACAGCACCAAAATGAATCCGAGCAGCAGTACGCGCGCTGGTGGTGAACTGAAGATGCGGTATGCGAGTGTGGCTTTTGTGTTCGCAGTTGTCGTCATGATTGCATGCTCCGGAACTTACGACAGTCGACTTGAGTGAATGTCAGCGCGCACTTTCTCTTGCTGCGTATAGATCTCGAATGAAGCGTTCCTTGTCGCGCGGCGAAATCATCACAGACTTACCTTGCCCATACTCAATCTTTAGGCGATCAAGGGACAAGGCCGGGCTCGAAAGTGGGTTATTGGTCGGAGTGATGCTCTTGATTTCCGACAGAGGAACCTTCGTCTGAACGGGTCCACAGCTAATGAAGAGATGATCGGGCTCAATCTTGTAATAGGTCGTTGCAACAAGCCAGACCGGCAGGATTGACCCGGGGGATGCAATGAGGATGGCCAAAAGCCAAGACTTGGTCGAACCAATCACGGAAATCAACAGTGCGCCGGCACCCACCGAGACGACGACCGAAATGATGAGAACGACAAGAATCCAAGTGTCGATTTCTGAGCGATAGACCATTGCCATAACCTTCCCTGCGCTTGGTGAGTGACCGCATCAGTCGCGAAGAAACTAGGCCGAGGGCTTGCGTAAACGCTTAGCGCGCTCTACTCGAGTCCTAGGCTAATCGGCAGCAGCCACACGCCGCCCAGTTTGGCCATACAAAAAGATCGTCGTGTCCATTCCTTCACCATCGAAGCGGGCACGCACAGCGGTGTCGGGGTGGATGAATTCGCGTGGTGCGCCAACGATCGGAGTCATCGCGTAACGATCACCGTTCGGGAACACCAGAGTTAAGGCGCCGCGCTCGTAAACCACAGAAATGGTCGGACCACCTTCGAATCCGTAGCGGCCAGTCAAGGGCTCCAGCACATCGGCGGATTGAGAAGCGCGCTGAACCAGCGTCTGGCGGAACACTGGCCAACGATAGGTGCTTGATACGGCGCGCAGGAACTCAAGACCGAGATCGCTACCTTTGTCGGAATTGGTCAAGTACACCGCACCATCGCCCGACTCCAGATTCAAAGTCATGCCGGCCCGATAGCCGAGTGTTCCGCCGTAGTGCGTCATGAATACCCTGTCGGCTTCGCCGATCAGGCGAAATCCATAGGCATGGCCGTCGATAGGAGTTTCGAGCAACCCACGAATGCTTTCCTGGGTGAAGACATCGCTGTGGCCTTGCCAGCCCTTGCGGATCTCGAGAAGGAGCGCGGCCATGTCGCTGGCCGTCGTCCACAAACCGGCGGCGGCCTGTTCGGGATGAACGCGCCAACCACCAGGAACCGCACTGCCATCGGCCAGATGACCGTGCGCCGCCCGCAACTGGCTCGCGGCTGGAAGTGGTTGCGTGAAGTCCGCCTGTTTCATGCCAACAGGAATCGTCAGCCAGGTGCGCATGATTTGCTCGAAAGGCTGATCCAATCGATCCTGCAATGCGATTTCGGCCACCGTATAGCCGCCACCTGAGTAAACAAGCGACGCGCCGGGCGCATTCAACACTTCGACCTTCTTCGAGTTAGCGGGCGCCTCACCCCCCGCGGTTTGCTGGTCGGTCGGTATGGGCGCCCCCGGTGCATAGCCGTCATAGCCACCCGGCGTAATGCCCGCGGTGTGGGTAAAGAGGTTGCGTAAGGTCACTGGGTTAGCGCTCGTCTGGCGGCCCGCAGGCAGATGCCACGTGGTCAGGTAGGCCTCGATACCCTTATCGAAATCGACAATGCCTTGCTGCTGCATGCGAAGTGCAGCCAGCACAGTCGCAGGCTTTGCAAGGGAGCCGCCCTGGAACAGGCTGTCGCAGCCCGCCGCTGCACCGTCAACGCTAAGTCGGCCCCATGCCGCAGTCCAGTCCAATTCGCCATGGCGAAGCACCGCTACCGACAATGCAGGCGTCTTGTGCAGACTCATGCGCGCTTCGACACTCGCTGGCTCCACTTCACCCGCAAACGCAACGCTGGGGAGCAAGTTGCGTTCGACTTCCTGTTTTCGCGGCTGAGCGTCTTTCGCTGTAAAGCATTCCCAAAGCTGTCGCGATCCAGCCGGCGCGTCCCGTCCAGGCGACTGTAGCTGCGCCCCTTCGGCTGCAGAACTGGCGATACCCCCGAGCACCAGCAAGGTCATGGCGTACTTGAGCATGTGCGACTCCGAAAACTCTATTCAGTTGTGCCGACCAGAAACGCGAGAGCGGCCTGAGATTATGGCAAGCCTATGCGGCATTGCGCGCTCGCCTTCGCTGGCGACGAAAAAGCGAAACCACCATCACCATGACCACCAAGAGATTCAGCACTAACGCCGCAAAACTTAGCCAAGTAGCGCCCTGCCAAAGACTGATTACTTCAAGCGGCACATAAACCGCCCCACTCAGCGCAGCTAGAACTTCTGCCCAGGCTGCGCCGCGATGCAGGCCATAGGCCTCAATGAATCGAAGTGCCGAGTAGCAAGCAGCGCCTAGAGCGAGCAACAAGAGGCTTGTGTCTTGAAGGTGAGTGGCGGCATCGAGAAAGATGTGTGGGTACTTCGAGGCTGGATTGAGATGCGTGTGTTCAACCAGCTGGGCTGCAAAGGAGTGCAAGCCTTGGTGCACGAGTAGCAGGCCCGACGACGCAACAAGAACCAGTGCGCCCTTCAGCGCCTCGAATGCCGCAACGGCTTTGATGGCTCCGCTCTGATTCATCGTCTCGAAATCTCGCTCGTGCCGTCTAAATCTTGAGCCCATCGTCCACATCAAATGTAGCAACGCATATGCACCACTGCACCTTCGACACGCTCTACGCTGAAACCAAGCTTCGCGTAGAGCGCCATCGCGGGATTCTCGGGGTAGACACGCAACTGGACCGCGCCGTACCCACGAGCAGCTGCCATTTGCTTGACCTGCGCAATCGCCCAAGACCCTATGCCCTTGCGCTGAAACTCAGGAGTCACTTGGACGTCCCGGATGGCGAGCGCGCCACCCTCAGGGAGCAGTCGAATGAACCCGCAACACTGCGAGCCATGAACAATCGCAAGGTTCTCGAATTCGTCCCAACTTGAGCGGAAGCGCTCGGCATCCCAAACCAAGCCACGAGAACTGCGATACCCAGCCATGTTGGTTCGGCTTAGCGACTCAGAAACCGCCATCTCATTTTTTTCTGCTGGTCGGAGCGAGAGATTCATGTCAGCGATCAAACAAACGAAGGAGGGAAAAACCATGGAGAAGCTCCCGCGACAACTCTACTCATCGCCTCGCCCGAGAAACGCTCGGATCGCTTTGATTTTTCCGTCATCGTCGAAGTCCACCACATCGACAACGAAGAGTTCGACGTTTCCGTCTACCAGAATCCTCAACTCGCCCGCCACCGAGCCTGAGGCCTCGTAGAGGTGGAGCGGTTGAATCTGGATGCTTTGCGCTGCATCGAAGTTTGCCTTCGTTTCCGCTAGCGCTGCGGATTTACCCGTGACGCACATCTTCCAGTCCCGAAGCGTGATGTCTTCGGAAAACATCTCCGCAATCTGGCCAAGGTCCTTTGACTCGTAGTGTCGAAGATAGGAGAGGAATCTGTCTTGGTTCGCCTTGCTGGAATGATCAGAGCCATTGGGTTCGTCAAGGAACTTCCAGCTATCCGCGCCATCGAACTTTCGAACTCGCACTGACGCCACCAAGCCGGGCTCAAAATTCCCTAGGTGAACGCCATGCTTGGCGCCTGGCGTTGGCTCCATCGGCTCCCAGTGGGTGACACACCCACACGTTCGGCACCTGATGGTTCTGAGGGTTTTGTCGCCTTGGATGTACTCCGTGGTGTTCTCTGGGTGCCCCTCGATTTCAACCGTGCCGAACTCGAAGTACGCCCACGGCCCGCCGACACGACGACACAGTGAGCAGTTGCAGGAAGTAGCCACACTGGGCGTTGAAGGCAACTTCATTTTGACAGCGCCGCAGTGGCAAGAACCCTGATGCATAGCAGTCCGTGTTGGAGGAACGCAGCTGTTTGGATGTCTGCTTAGATGAGAAGTAGGGATTGAAGGAATCGACCGTGGACGCTAGCCCTGCATTGGCTGCAAATGGACGGCAGTGTCTGTGTACTGGTGAAAGGAAACCGCCTTTCCGTTCGCGAATTTCCAAACATGCGCAAAGGGTGCCCGGAAGCTTTTTCCGGTGGCCCTATACGTGCCTCTGTATTCGCCGAGCGCAACCACCGTGGAGCCTTCTTCCACAAACTCGCTCGGAACAGCAGCAAAGCCGTCCCACTCACCGCCAATCTTCATGAAAACGTTCTCGAGCACGGCAGTGGGGCCGATGGAAACGCCGCCGTAAGGCCCGCCAGCAGCCTCGGTCCATTGAACGTCCGGAGCGAGCGCTCCAAGCACTTCAGGAATATTGCCGACAGCGAATGCCCGATAGAGGCCGTGCACCAGATCAAGATTGCTGCTCATGGGACCTCCGGTTGAAGTGATGGAAACAGCCTGGACCAAGGTTTGGGTTAATCGGTAGCAGCCATTGCGAAGTGATTGCACTGCCCGATTAAATGAACAGCTGGGCCGATCCTTACGGAGACAGCTACTCGGGACAAGATCGGATTGCGGCGCCTCGTGCTCAGGACGATTGCTTCATCGCGGTGACCTCGATCTCTATCTTCATTCGCGGATCGAGAAGCTTGCTCGAAATCATCATGGCCGCCGGGCGAACTGCGCCAAAGTATTTCTTGAGAACGGGCCAACATGCCTCGAAGTCCTCACCATTCGGCAACACATAGGTGACTCTCACCACGTCGGCCAGGCTTGAACCCGCTTGCCGCAGTGCGTGCTCAATGTTTCTCAAGCACTGGTCCGCTTGTGCAGCCACATCCTCTTCGATGGTCATCGTCTCGTAGTTGAATCCAGTTGTGCCGGAGACAAAAACGAACGGGCCTTGAGCGACCGCACGGGAGTAGCCGATTTGCTCTTCGAAAGTGGATCCGGAACTGATGAGTTGGCGATTCATGGTGGCAAGTCGATGGAGTGAGGGTGGCTGACGTGGTGAAGCCTGACGAGAGTCGCGAGGTCTGAATGGCTAGGTGACCCTCACGGACCCCAATAGTCGAAGGTGAAGACGACACCCTGAGGAACATCAAACTGCATTGAACCGCCGCACTCAATGGTTTGAATGCCTGGCGCAATCTCGCCAGCAACACCGATGTCGTGAGGCCAAGGCTTACCATTGAGCAAGATTGGGCCGCAACCACCACCATTGTCATCAGCAACAATGAGGTAGGTCTTGCCGTCGCGAGATGGCTCAACGCTACCCCGAAGGTGCGAGTCCCCGCAGCCGACAAGGGCCGCCAGTAGAAACATGCCAAGAACTGAGGTAGCTGAACTTC
>JAIXVL010000266.1 GCA_027483045.1 Lysobacteraceae bacterium | reverse complement strand
GTCATCAGGAAGGTCAAAGAACAAATCCACCTGCTCGGGCCACAACGCCTTCACCGATTCAATGCCGCCCGGCTGAAGAAACACGGCAAAACCTTCGGCCTGTGCAAACGCAGTGAGCTTGAAAAGATCACCTTCGCTCAAGGCTTCTAAATGGCGAAACACCAAAGCGGTCGGTCCATCGCCGGCAATGAATTCGATCTGCGGGATGGTGCGCTTCGCGTCCAGCGATTCCACCAAGGCCGAAAGCACAAGAAGTTTCAATCCCACCGCGGGAATGATCGTGTGGCACTCGGTCAGATCCGCGACAAACCGTGCGTCGACTTCGCGAAAACCGACCAGGGCCTTGCCCTTCTTCTCGACCCAACGCACCGAGAACCGGCCCTTGCGTCGATACGCCCAAGGCGCGTCTCGCATGGGCGCAAACCATTCGCGGGGCTCGACTTGGCCAATGCGGGCCATGTTTTCGCGCAGCACGCTTGCCTTGGCTTCGATCTGATCCTCATCGCTCAAGTGTTGCAGCACGCAACCGGCGCAGACGCCGAAATGCGCACAGCGCGGCGCAATCCGCTTGGGTGACGCCTGCAAGACCTCGAGCGTGATGGCTTCATCGAAATGCCGATTGCGCGCCGTTTGCTTGGCGCGCACCGTTTCACCGGGCAATGCACCACCAACAAACACCGCCTTGCCCTCACGCCGGCCCACACCGCGACCGTCGTGGGTCAGGCCGTCAATGGCGATTTCAAAATCAGACAACAGGGACTTTCGGGGCACGATCTGGCTCACTCACAGCAAGGGCCGAATTGTCGCATTCGGCCCCGCGCCTGCCCACCTAGGCCCCTTCCGCGCAAAGATTTACTTCTGTTTCCACGCCCCGCTGGCGTCTTGGAACCACCAGCCAGCACGGGCTTGCGCGACCCACTCTTTGGCAAAGGTGGCGCGGATCTGCTCTTCCCATTCGGGGTGCCCATTGGCGACCGCGATTTCGCGGTAGACCGCCTTGCGGTCGCGGTTCTCGTCGGCCACGGCCTGATTGGCTGCAGTGCGCTGAGCAAGCGGCACTTTGGAGGGGTCACGCAGCACCAGCAAGCCATCAGCTCCGAAACCGACCGCTCCGCTGTCGAACAGCGCACTCAACTGGCCTTGGAATCGCTCGGCCATGCGCTGCTGAATCGCCTGCACTGCCGGCGTGCGGATGCTGATGTCGACAGCCGCTTGCGCGTGCGCCGATCCGATGAAGAAACCCACGGGGTCGAAACGCCATTCGCGGGCAACAAGGACCTGCGCATGGCCTGACGAAGAAGCGTTGACCGTGGCGGCAACAAAGGCATCGACCTGCGGCTGAACGTTGCTGGCGCCGGAGTCCGGCTTCACTGCGTCCGCAGGTTTTCCGGTGGACGGCGCGCCCATCACGTCCTCCACGAACTCTTCGGCAGCTTGCTGCGCTTCGGCCGCCGGGAAGTACACGTTGATGGTGACGCATGAGGCCAACAAAACGGCAGAAGAAAGAACCAAGAAAGCGCGCATCGTGACTCTCCGCGGTGAAGATGACCGATGCTATAGCCTGTTCCGGCTTAACGCTTGCCCACGGCGCCTCAATTCTCTGGGATGCGGAATCGGCCAATCACAGTCTTGAGGTCTTCCGCCCGCTGGACAAGCCTGCCGGCAACCTCTCCCACCATCTCGCCAGCCCTGCTGGTTGCGTTGGCTTGCTGGTGCAACTGATCCAGCTGTCCTTCGACCTCACCATTCGCCGCCAATTGCTCTCTGAACCCGGAGAGCAATTCGCGCGCCACCGCCTCCACATCCATGACCAAACTGGCCAGAGAAGCAAGGTTATCGCCGCTTTGTCCAACGGCTTCGACACCCTCAACAATCCGACCGTCTGCTTCGCGCGTTAGGCCGCGAATTTGTCCGGCCGACTGCGCCGAGCGTTGCGCCAAGGCTCGAACTTCGGCCGCCACAACAGCAAAACCACGTCCAGCCTCACCGGCTCGGGCGGCTTCAACCGCAGCATTCAAAGCAAGCAAGTTGGTTTGGAATGCGAACTCGTCGATCAGTTGGCTGGCCTGAGCGATGCGCGCACTAGAGTCACGGATTTGGTCCATCCGATTGCGCGCCTGGTCCACCACTTGCCGACCCGATTCGCCCAGCGAGCGGGCCTTGGCAAGTCGCTCCCCGACCGCTTCCACTGACGCCGCGAGCGTCCGATTGCTTTGCGAACCCTCCTCCACCGCAGCCGCCGTCCTCACCACGCTATTGAGCGATGCGCCGCTGGCCTCCCGCAATCTCTCGCTATCGCCTTGCAATTGGCCAGCAGCAGCGTCCAGATCGTTTGCAACCTCCGACAAGCGACGCAGATCCTCAGACAAGGACCGCACCGACCCCCGAAGCGCGGCAACAATCTCCCCAATGCGCCCCGGAGCAGAGGTCTCGAGGTCAGCACGCAGGTCACCCTCCGCCAGCCGCTCCGAGATCATGGCAAGTTCCTCAAAGGCCTCACTGACTGCGCCCAAGCTCCCGTTCACTGCTGCTGCAAGTTCGCCGAGACGGCCAGGAAGGTCTGAACGGACGTGGCCGTCGAAGTAACCTGCGCGCATGCGCTGCATGCTTGCCGCCACGTCCGCCGTAGCGGCATCCAAAGTCGCCATGGCTTGATCGACTTGAACGCGCGATGCTTCAGGAACGCTCGTGTTCATGCGACGCGAAAAATCACCTTGAGCAACACCTGCCATCACCTCGTCAAGGGCCTGCATGGTGTTGCGCACGCTCGCCACACTGCGATTGATGGCCTCGCCCAGTTCACCCAAACGGCCCGGAAGTCGATGCTCCACAGTCTTGGAGAAATCACCATCCGCCATGGCACGTGCAACGCCGCCAATCGAAACCAAAGCCGCCTGCTGCCCTTCCATCAAAGACCGGAACGCCCCAATCATCTTGCCGATATCACCTGTGTTGGCGGGCATCGGGATCATCGGCGTCTCGCCGCGAGCGTAGGCCTCCATCAGCCCGCGCAAATCGCCGATTTGCTTCACCAACCGGCGTTCCAGAAAGCCCCAGATAAACATCAGCAACACGATCAGAAGCACAAGCCCCGCAACAGAAATCCCGAACAACCAAGTCGCCTTCTGCTGGCGCGCTGACCAGAACTGTTCCGAAGCATCCCCAGCGGCATAAGTCAGCGCCACAGCGGTTTCTAGCGCTTCGGTGCTTTCACTGAAGTAAGCGTTGAAATCCTGCGGATACGTCGGTTGCGGTGAAGCCGCCGCAGCGAGGAAGGCTTCGCGCGTTTTCTGGTACTGGCCAAAGTACTGATCGAGCACAGATTGAGCCGCTGTGGCCACCTTGGTCGGCAACTCGCCCGCTGAGCGCTGCAAGGAAAGGCGTAGCAACCGCTCCGCTTCAATCGTACGAGAGTTGTCGCGCTTCGCCTCGACCAAATCACCCTCACTGATCGGAGCGCCGGTCAGCGCCGCAATCGCGAAGTAGGTGCGCTCGCGGCCACCGTACTCGCGAATACGCCATCCCGCTGCTGCGAGGTCAGAAAGAAACATGGCCTTGACGGGCACTTCCCCCTCTGTCGACGAAAGCAGCTCACCCACTTCGCGAAGCAGCACAATCTGGCGCTTCAATTCCTCGGGCAAACGCTTACCCACGTCGGCGTCGCGCTGATCCTGTGGCAGAGCCAATGCACGGTCCGCTTCATCTCGAACAGCTGCAATGGCTTTGCGATGCTCGTCCAATGCCACCCTGACCGCATCCGCGGTGCTCAGAGGCAGGCGTTTCAGCAAATCGGGGATGCGTTCAAGCTGCGCATCCGAAAGGCGTCGCTGCTCTAGGCGCAAATCAGAAAACGGCGGTCCGAACGGATCCGGCAGACTTAGGCCTACTTGCGTCAGGCTGCGCTCAAAGGACATCTCCACTGTGCCCTTGTCGAGCACCGTTCGAACTTCCCAGGCAGCCGCCAGTCGATCCGCTTCGCGCATGGCGCGCAGGTTATCGATGACGAAGAAACTTCCGGCGAGAATCAGCGAGAGAGAGAGACCGACGAGGACCCAACGAATCGTGGGGACAGTCTTGAGCTTGATGGCCATTCGACTCGCTTCCCTTGCATGTTGATGCGCCGAACTCAACAGTGTTGAGCGACTCGTGAAGGCTCAGTCAAATCTCAACGACTGCCCCTCGGTCGCGGCCTTCAGCCTCGCCAGCAGCGTCGGCCAATCCACATCCCTGCGGAAACCCACCACCTCAATCCGCGGTAATCCGCGTCCCGCTACCACCACATACCCGGCTCCGCGCGCCTTGAGCCCGCTCATGCGGCAGCGGTTGTCCTTCAGCACGCAGCCAAGACCAATGCGGTCATAGCCGAAATCATCAAACACGCGCAACACCTGCGCCTGCACGCCGGCCACCAAGCCACTGCCACCCAAATCGGAAATGTCCTGCACGGCGCGCTGGCTGATGCGTCGCGCGCCTTTCCACTGTTTGTCGGTCAGAAGGCGTGCATCGAATGCGACCGGCGCCCAATCCACCAAGCGCAAGTCGCCAATGCGCCCATCCAACCGGCCGGTGATTTCGCCGAAGCCAAAGGCGCGGGTGAGTGGGCCAAGGTCGATGTCGTCGAAGCGCACATTCGCTGCCAGCGAGGGGGCAACGCCGAAGGGCCGCTCCAAAACCAGATCGTCGATGCGCACTTGCCCGCCGAACAGGCTCATGCCCAAGCCGCCGTCAAACTGCACGCGATTGTTTTGGTAGAGCGCACGCGGAAGCGCGCCACCCACGCGGCCCTCGAACGCCGGCCAACCCAGCCGCTGAGAAAGACTGCCCAAATCCAGATCGTCGAGAGAAAGCCCGAGTTCCATGCTGAGTGGCACACCGCCGCGCGCGGGTTGCCACACCAAACGGTCGAGCTGCAGATGTCCACCGAGCAAGGCCGCGCGCATCGGTTGCGCCAAGGCCAGCTGCCCATTGCCACTTCTGAAGTTCAGCTCCGCTGATTCGATGCCCAAGCCATACAGCGCAGCACCCTTCCAGGTCAGGCGACTGTTCTCTACCGCCGAGTCACGCGACCAGCGCAAATTTCCAGCAAGCCCAGCCAGATTGAATCGCCCTCGAGGGTCGATGGCATTGGTGTCCGCCAACGCAACATCCAATGAGACGAGGCCTTCCTCGTCCATCGCCACCTGCGCTTGGCCCGAACCCGCGAGCAGCAATTCGGGGAAACCCGCGGGCGCCAACACGCCATCCAGATAGCGCTGTCGAAGCGCCGAAAGATCGCTGCTCTCTGTCTTCAAAGCCAACCGCTGAATCGCGTCATCGGCGCCCAACTGTGCCGAGCCGCGCACACGCAGCGCATCGGCGTCATGCCAATCCAGCCCTTCCAGCGCCCATCCTCCATCGGCACGACTGGTTGCTGTCACGCCGAATCGAACACCACTGGCAGGCACAGCGAGGTAGATCGGCGAGACCAAAAGTTCGCCTTTCTTGAATTCACCCGAGACGCCCACGTGCGTTTCCAGCCCCGTGCTGGCGAATGCCACCTTCAAGCCACCCTGAAGCCCAGCACCCGCCCACGCACCATCGGGCGTATCAAACCCCAAGCCGCTCAGACGCAAATCGGCGCGAATGGGGGCCGACTTGCTGCCTTCCGCCAGCACGACACGACCAGAGACCTCGCCCTGCCCGATGCGCCCGCCTTCCCAAAGTTCATCCAGGAAGGCTTGAATCCATGCCACGGGCATTCGCTGAGCGTCGACCACCCACGGCAATTCGCCGGACTGCGCCAAGCCCAAGCGACGCGCTCCTTGTGCCCAAGCCAGCGTGGATTTCCCGTCTTCAAGAGCCACCGCCAAACGACCCGCTGCCCGGCCATTCACACTCAAGGCGCCATCGCATTGCAGTGGCTCAAGCAGCAAGGCCTCGCAACGCCATGACACCCGGCTCAACTCCGCGCTAATCGCTGGCACCAAAAGCTTGGCCACGTCGATGTTCAGCATTGGGGCAAGCGCCTTTTGCGCTGAGGTGCTGAAGCGCAAGTGCACGCCCTCTGCACGGACTGCCCCAGCATCCATTGAGGCCACGCGCACCTCCATGTTGCGCGCGGGCTGAAGAGGCGCCGAAAAGGCAAAGCACGCGTGAAGCAGCGCGATGCTGCAAAGCCACTTGCGAAGGAAGCGGGGGGGAAGCATTCTGCAGCGATCATGGGCATCAAGGAGAGATGCATGAGCCTACGCTTTCTGGTCGTGGAAGATGACCCCGCCAGCTGCGAGTTCGTTCGCAGCACGCTTCAGACGGTCGCGACCATCGACACTGCACGCAGCCTCGCTGAAGCCGGCGCTCTGTGCGCTGAACACTCCTACAGCCTGCTTCTGCTCGACGTGTCCCTGCCCGACGGGCAGGGCGATGCGTGGTTGGCGCGACAGCGCGCGCTAGGCAACCGATCTCCCGCGATCGCGCTGACGGCCGATTTGGGCCGCGACCGCCGTCGGCAGCTTCTCGCCAGCGGCTTTGATGAGGCATTGGGCAAACCCATCAGTGCGCAGAACTTGCTCGAGGCTATCCGGCCTTGGCTGCCGCGCCAAGCAACGGCCGCTTGGAGCGATGGCCCGGCATTGGCGGCCGTGGGCGGCTCGCAGGCCACCTTGGCGAAGATGCGCAGCTTGTTCTTAGCAGAGCTTCCTGTTCAACGCGCTGCCATCGTCGGTGCGCTAGGGCGAGGCGACTCCGCTGCATTGCGCGCCACCCTGCACCAAATGCGCGCAGGCTGCGGCTTCGTTGGCGCCGTCGCCCTCGGTGAGGCGGTCGATGCCCTGCACAAAGCGCCCGAGAATCACACACTGGCCAGCGCCCTACTTGCTGGGATCGACGCCATGCTCGGAAACGGGCACACCAGCTAAGGCCGCAGAAGCCTCTCGCAAAGTACTCGACGGCCGCGCCATATCGGCCATCAGCGTCCATGCTTTCAGAGGCTTGCCGCCTAAGTGGTGGGCCAACACGATGCGCATGATGCGGCGCAGCTCCGCGAGTTCTTCAGGCAAGGGGCAAACATCGGCAGCAAGCGCCAGCAACGCGCTGCCGCGAACGCTGTCGGAGGCGTGGGTACGGTCGCGCCAGAGGCCCTGTTCGGGATCAACGCGATAGCGCGCCGCAGGGTCCAGAGGCTCGCCATCACCGGTTTCGCCCCAAGCCAAACCAAGCCCGAGTGCTTCGAGCAAATCGCGTTCATAGCGGCGCAGACACCATGACAGCGGCAGCAGCACGCCAAGGTCCTGCCGCAAGGCCTGATGCAGAGCAAAGACCTCGGGCACCGCGTCTTGACGCGGCAGCAGACGCAACATCAGCTCGTTGACATAGAAACCGGCCAACGCCGCTTCACCCGTGTGTCGCGGCGCGGCATCCACTGCTTCCCACTGTTTCAAGGTCCACAGCTCACCGCGCTGCTCGCCAGCGAAAGCGATGCATTGCCACGGCTGAAGAGCCGCACGTTGAACGTGCTTCTTTGGCCCCTGAACGCCGCGCGCTACAGCACCAATGCGGCCATGCGACTCGCTCAACAGCTCGACGATCAGGCTAGTTTCGCGCCATAAGCGCGCATGCAGAACGAAGGCCCGCTCGCCCTCAACACGCATGGAGAAGGCGCCAGTGAGGCTTACTCGCCGTAACCAAACTGACGCAGTGCGCTTTCGTCATCCGACCAACCCTCGCGCACGCGCACCCAGGTTTGCAGGAACACACGCCGACCGAACAACTTCTCCATCGAGATCCGCGCAGCGCTGCCGATGAGCTTCAGCATTTCGCCGCCATTGCCGATCACGATGGCCTTTTGGCCTTCGCGCTCCACCCACACCACGGCAGCAATGCGCAGGCGCTCACCGTCTTCTTCGAACTTCTCGATCTCGACTGTCGTGGAGTACGGAACTTCTTGGCCGAGCTTGCGCATCAACTGTTCGCGCACCAACTCCGCGGCCAGGAAGCGCTCGCTGCGATCAGTGATCTCGTCCTCGGCAAACAGAGGCGGCGACTCCGGCAGCACAGCAAGCAGGCTCTTGATCAGCGGGCGCAGTCCATCTTGCTTACGCGCCGCAATCGGGTGCACAGCGGCAAAGCTGCGTTCTTTGGTGATCTCTGCGATGAAGGGCCGTAGCGCGCCCTTCTCCACCAGCTTGTCGACTTTGTTGATGACCAGGATCACCGGCACGCCCGCATCGGAAAGCACGCGATAGGCCAGAGTGTCTTCATCGGTCCAGCGGCCCGCTTCGCTGACAAGCGCAGCGCCGTCCACATCTTCAACAGCGCCGCGCGCTGCACGATTCATGTAGCGGTTCATCGCTCGGCCGCCCTGATCCCGGTGCAGACCGGGGGTGTCGACGAGCGCGATCTGGCCGTCCTGAAAAGTGGCGATGCCCAACAGTCGATGGCGGGTCGTCTGCGGCTTCGGCGAAACGATGCTGACCTTGGCGCCGACCAGTGCGTTGACGAGGGTGGACTTGCCAACATTGGGTCGGCCAAGCACCGCAATCGTGCCGGCACGATGCGGGGTGTCGCTGGAAATAGGTTCGCTCATGCCTGCAGTGTATCCGACACGCCCTGATCAGGCCTTCAAGAGGCCTGTTCGGCCCGGCCCCGTCGCGGATGCGCGGCGTCCAAGGCATCGCCAAGGGCCTGCGCTGCCGCCTGTTCCGCATTTCGCAGGGAATTACCCTCGCCTTCCACTTCCAGCAAGGGCTCGCCACCGCGTGCGCGAACTCGAAAGTGTCGCGCATGGTCGGGGCCTCGCGCCTCGACCAATTCATACTCGGGGCGGGGCCACTGGCGGGCCTGAAGCCACTCCTGAACCTTGGTTTTCGGGTCTTTATCCGCCTTGCCCGTGGGCATGGCCGCCAACCCGGCTTCAAACCAGGGCAGCACGGCCTTGCGGCAGGCGTCTAGGCCACCATCGGAATAAATGGCACCCACTACGGCCTCAAGCGCGTCGGCCAAGATCGAGTCGCGGTGCTTTCCACCAGACTTCATTTCACCCGGCCCCAGCACCAACTGATCGCCCACACCCAGACTTCGCGCAATCTCGGCCAGCGTGGTTTCGCGCACCAGCATGGAGCGGGCGCGAGTGAGCGCGCCCTCGTCGGCCTTGGGCCAACGCAGATGCAAGGCTTCGGCAATCAGCAACGCCAAAACCGCGTCGCCCAGAAACTCCAAACGCTCGTTGTGCGGCGCACCGGCGCTGCGATGGCGCAACGCGGTTTCAAGCCGCGCAGGCTCGGCGAACACATGGCCGAAACCAGCGGGCATCACTCAGGGCCGTTTGATGGGCGCCGTGTGGTTGAACTTGGCCACGAAATCCAAGTTGTAGACCAAGGGTTGGCGAATCTCGTAGTTCAAGACGAGATTCAAATTGTCGTTGTCTCGCACCACTCGGATGAACTCCGGCTTGTAGCTGGCCGCGTAGTCGATCGTCATTTGCCGATCCATCGACTTGCGAATGGCACCGATGTCCGCCGAGGTTGCTTCGGCCGCAACCTTGTTGATGGCGTTGCGGATGGTGAAGTACTCAAGATAGGTCGGACCGATCTTCAGACCCACAAAAATGAAGATGCCGCCAACGGCCAGAATCAGGATGAAACCGATAAAGCTAATGCCGCGCTGGGAATGTCGCATGATCCGACTCCGAGGTTATTGAATACCGGTGCCCATTCGACGCCAATCGAAGCTGTCCACGCAAGCCCAATTGGAACAATTCAGCCAGATCACATCGGCGCGACCGGCCAGATTCTCTTCAGGAACGAAACCCCAGAACCGGCCATCGTCTGAAGCGTCACGGTTATCGCCCATCATGAAATAGTGGCCCGCGGGCACGGTGTACTCACCATCGCCACTGGGCGAAAGGAACGGCGCCTCGTCCAAGATGGCGTGTTCGTGACCCGGCACCAAGGCCTCCATGTAGCGCTTGGAACCGGTCATCTCC
>JAIXVL010000019.1 GCA_027483045.1 Lysobacteraceae bacterium | reverse complement strand
TGGGCGCGCCGAATGGTTGGGTGCCGAGCGCATTGACGATTTCCGCATGGTGCAGCCGCTCAGCCGTGAGCCGTCGGACCTGCGCACGGAAGTGCGAGTGAAGTCCACGCCGAAAGGCTTGGCCATCGCCTTCCACAACGTGCAGCCCCAAGAGGTCACAGCCACCCTGCAGCGTTTCCAGCGCGATCAGGCGGGCTCGGTGGATCGCGTCAACGTCTACATCGACTTCGATGGCGATGGACGCAGCGGTTACAACTTCATGGTGAGTCGCGGCGGCGATATTGGCGACACCACCATCGCCAACGAAAACCAGTTCAACGAAGACTGGGACGGCAGCTGGTCACACGCGGTGTCCGAGACCCCCGATGGCTGGAACGCTGAGATTCTGATTCCTTGGCATATCGCCACGATGAAGTCCGCAGAAGGCGACACGCGGCCGATCGGCTTCTCGGTTGATCGCGTGGTGGGCGTCACCGGGCAGCGTATGGCATGGCCGGCGGTGACCTGGAGCGAGCCGCAGTACCTGTCGGTGCTGGGCAAGCTGGAGGTGAAGAGCTATTCGCAGTCTTTGCTCGCGATTACGCCTTATGTGGTCGCGGTGCAAGACCAAGTCGCCGGGCGCGCCAGCACCGATGCGGGCGCCGATGTGTTCTGGAAGCCGAGTGGCCAGTTTCAGCTTTCGGCCACGGTGAACCCCGATTTCGGCCAAGTGGAAAGCGACGAACTGGTGGTGAACTTCGGCGCGGTCGAAACCTTCTTCAGCGACAAGCGCCCCTTCTTTACTGAGAACCAAGGCATTTTCGATATTGGCTTCGGAAGCCTGGGCGGCATGGGCGGTGGTAACCGCTTGATCTACACGCGTCGTGTAGGCTCGCGCGCCGATGACGGCCGTGGCTCGGGCGATGTCACCGGCGCCATCAAGCTCAATGGCAGCGTGGGCGAGTTCTCCTATGGCGTGTTCTCGGCGAACGAAGCGGATCCAGCAGGCCGCGACTTCCACGCCATGCGCGGCACGTGGGATCGCGGTGATTTCGGCTTGGGTGCGATGGCCACCGAAGTACGCCGTCCGTTCCTTGATCGCGTGGCCCGCACGTTTGCCTTCGATCCGAGCTGGGCGGTGAGCGATGCGCTGGATGTCCGTGCCGTGGTGGTGGGGTCTGACGTGACCCAAGGCAATCGCTCATGGTCCGACACCGGCGCGCAGGTGCTGATGAACCACGACTTGGGCGAGGGCTGGCGCCAGCAGTTGTATGCATTGCACAGCGGTACGAACTTGCAGCTCAATGACTTCGGCTTCCTGGACCGCAATAGCTTCAATTACCTGCGCTATGAGCGCTCGCGCCGAATCACCGATTTGCCTGCCGATTCAGCGTGGAGCTCGCACCAGTGGCGCTATGCGGCGTCGAGCCGCTACAACAATCGCGGGCTGCGTTTGTTCAACACCGTCGCTGTGAATCAATACAGTGAAGCCCGCAACGGCAGCACCCGTTTCTGGGAAGTGGCAGCCAACATCGGTTCCTTGAACGATGACCTGGTGCTGCGTGGCAATGGTTTCTTGAAGCGCCCCGGCGAGATTTTCTTGAGCGCCGATTGGTTTGTGCCGAAGCAGGGCGATAGCCGCTGGGAGTTCGAAGTCGATGGTGGCTTTCGTCGCCAGGGCTTGCAGGGCGGTTCGCATGGCGCGTGGGAAATCGAGTTCGAGCCGGCATATCTGGTCTGGGACGCGCATCGCCTCACCATGGAAGCGGGCATCAACTACAACAACGATTGGGTGTTGTGGCGTGGTGGAAACCTGATCGGCAACTTCAAGGCCACGATCCTGAGCTTGAATGCCGGTATGGAGTGGCGCATCAGCCCGAAGCAGGAGCTGCGCATCAAGCTGGAGTCGATTGGACTGCGCGCTGAAACTCTCGGTGCTTATCGAGTGTCCCTGGATGGTCGGCCGATTCGCAGCGCGGATGTCATCGACGATTTCCGCCTGCAGAATCTTGGCTTCCAAGTGCGCTATCGCTACGAGTTGGCACCGCTCTCCGATCTGTACGTGGCCTATGTGCGCGGCGGCGAACTGTTCGAGCGCGGAGACGGCTTTGGCAGTCCGTTCGATCAATTGGGCGACGCGTTCTCACTGCGCGACAGCGAGCAGTTGCTGGTCAAGCTGAGCTATCGCTTCACGCTCTGAGTCTTTGGTGGCACCCACCACCATAAGCTGATGGATAACGCCGCCCAAGCCAGGTAAATCGCCACAAGGGCTTCAAGCGGCGCATCCACGTACAGCGCGGCTTCGAGCCATGCCTCGATGAAGCTTTGCTCGTAGCCGGACTGGCCAGCCACGGTACGCAGCTCGCTTTCCCAAACGGTGAGAAAGCACAGGTCGCCCAAGGCGGCTTGCAGCGCAACGACCAGCATGCTGCCCAAATGCAGAAGTCGTAGCGGGCGAGCGCGAACCCATCGCCACCCCCGCCAAGCGCCCATCAGGATGGCGGGAGGCATCGCCACATTGAACGCGACCACAGCGAAGTGGATGCCCAACAGAGCATTGGCCAGGGCCAATGCCGTCGATGGCGCGAGATCACTGAGGCCCAACATGCAGATCAGTCGTTAGCAGCGCGCTCAGGCATCGGCACGCCACGCACCATCACGAACTGAATGCGGTCGCGCTGAAGCGCAGCCACGTCTTCAAGAGGATTGCCAAAAACAGCAATCACGTCGGCGGAGTAGCCCGGCGCGATGCGCCCGATTTCGTTTTCCAAGCCCAGTAGCTCGGCTGCGGTGCGCGTTGCTGAAACCAGAACGTCCTGCGGGCTCATGCCGCCGTACTGCACCATCAACGGCATCTCTTCAGCATTGCGGCCATGCTCGGAAACACCCGCATCGGTGCCGAATGCGATCTTCAATCCGGCCTTGCGTGCTGCAGCAATGTTCTTGCCCGTGGCTTCCAAGCGGGTGCGGATCTTGGCTTCGACCACCTTCGTGTACAGGCCTTTTGGAAGATTCTCGCGATACGCAATGGTCGGCGAGAGTGTGGGCACCAAGAAGCTCCCGCTAGCCGTCATCGCGCGCACGGCGGCCTCATCCACATAGGTGCCGTGCTCGACCGAATCCACACCTGCACGTGCGGCGGCTTCGATGCCGCGTGCCCCGTGCGCGTGTGAGGCCACCTTCAAGCCCAGTTGATGTGCCGTGCTGACGATAGCGTTCATTTCCTCGTCGGTGAAATGCTGGCCGAAGCCGCGGTTCTGCTGCGAGAGAACGCCGCCCGTGGCCGCAAACTTGATCACGTCCGCGCCTGCGCGCGAAAGCTCACGCACGCGCTGCGCGCACTGAACGGCACCCGTGCAGGTGTTCTGCCCGTCGAGTGCAGCGATCACTTGCGGGCGAAAGCCGGTGAGATCGCCGTGGCCACCAACAATCGAAATCATGATGCCGGCCGAAAGCATGCGCGGCCCCGGAACATCGCCTGCATTAATGGCGTCGCGCAGCGCAAAACCCGCTTGGCCCGGAGCGCCTAAATCGCGGACCGTGGTGAAGCCGGCTTGCACGGTGCGCTGCGCATTGCGGACGCCCGTCGCGGTGGCGCGCTCCGGTGTTTCCACGGTGTTTTGCCAGAACGGCTCGGCTGGGTTGCCGGTGAGGTGAACGTGGCTGTCGATCAGACCGGGCAGCAGGGTCGTGTTCGCGTCCCAGATGAAGGTCTTGACGGTGTCGCCGTCTTTGCTCGGAACTTCCGCATCCTTGCCCGCCAAGACGGACTCGATGCGGCCCTCGCGCACCACGATGGTGGCTGGCTGAACGCGCCCGCTTGCCGCATCGGTGATCACGCGTTCGGCGCGCAGGATGCTGACTTCACCCGCCTCGATGGGGGTACTCATGGCCGACAGCGTGAAGAGCAGGGCAGCAGGAAGGACAGCAAAGCGCATGGCGAGCTCCAAAGAGTGGACGCCGAAGAATAGCGCCTCGCGGCACCCGTCGCTCTGGTGAATCAATCCTCCTCGGCGTGTGGCTTGTAATCAGCCGCCAAGCGCGCCTGAACCGCATGCGGCGCTGCATCGTAATGGCTGAATTCCAAGTCGTAGCGACCACGGCCGGCAGTGAGTGATTTCAGCTCGGCGGGGAAGCCTTCCAGTTCGGCCATCGGCAGGTGTGCGCGCACCACAATCTCTCCGCCGCGCAAGGTGTCGCTGCCGTGGATGCGCGCACGTTTGGTGGCCAGCGCACCTGTCAAATCACCCATGCAGTCTTCTGGCGCAGTGACGGTGAGTTCCACGATGGGCTCCAAGAGCTGCGGCCCCGCTTGTGCAACGGCGTCGAGAAAAGCCTTTCGACCTGCAGTGACAAAAGCAATCTCTTTGCTGTCCACGCTGTGGTGTTTGCCGTCGTGCACCACGACACGAACGTCTTGCAAATGGAATCCGGCAACAACCCCTTGCGCGAGGGCTTGGCGTACCCCTTTTTCCACGGCGGGCAGAAACTGCCCGGGAATCGCGCCGCCCTTGACCGCGTTCACGAACTCGAATCCAAAACCGCGTTCCAAGGGTTCGACGCGCAGTGACACTTCACCAAACTGTCCTGCACCACCGGTTTGCTTTTTGTGGCGGCAATGGCCTTCTGCGCTGCGACTGATGGTTTCGCGATACGCCACGCGGGGCGGGCGGGTGTGCACGTCGACTTGAAAGCGTTCCTTGAGCCGCTGCAGCTGGATTTTCAGATGCAGCTCGGACAGCCCGCGAATGATGGTCTCGTGGGTGTCATGCGCGTGTTCCACATGGAAGCAGGGGTCCTCGTCACTCAGCTTGCTCAATGCGACAGCCAGCTTTTGTTCCTGTCCGCGCGTCGCCGGCTCAATGGCCAAGCCGAACATCGGCTTGGGAAACGGCAGCGCAGCGAGATGGATTTCATCTTCATCGTGCGAATCGTGCAGCACCGCATCGAAGTGCAGTTCGTCCAGCTTCGCCACTGCCGCGATATCGCCAGGAACCGCCTGCGCGATTTCCTGCCGTTCACTGCCGTGCAGTTTGAACAGATGGCCGATGCGCACCGGCTTTCGCCCATCGTCGACGAATAGGGATGTGTCGCGCTTCACTGTGCCTTGGAAAACACGGAACAAGGCCAGCTTCCCTGCAAAGGGGTCGTGCACGATTTGGAACACATCGGCGATGACGTGGGCCATCGGATCAGGCTGCGAAATCACTGGCTCGGACTGTTCGCCGCGGCCGCGCACAAAGGGAGGCGGATTGGCTTCGCCTGGATGCGGAAACCATTGCTCCGCGAGCGCAAGCAATTCAGGCACGCCGGTTCCGGCGCGCGCAGAGGTGAAGCACACGGGGATCAAATGGCCCTCGCGCAAACACTGCTCGAAGGCTGCATGGAGTTCATCGCCCGAGAGGCCTTCTTCTCCGACTTCAAGATAGTGGCCCATCACTTCTTCGTTGATCTCCACCACCTGATCGATGATGCGCTGGTGCCATTGGCTCACCGGCCCAAGATCAGAGTTACCGTCTTGCTGCCTCAGGCAATCGATGACCGCACGCCCGCCTTGTGCAGGCAAATTCAGTGGCAGGCATTCCACGCCGAAGGCATCGCGCAGTTCTTCCAGAAGACGCAACAGCTGTGCGCCCTCGGCATCGATCTTGTTGATGACCAACACGCGGCACAGATTGCGCGACTGCGCGTAATCCATCATGCGGCGCGTGCCGTAATCGATGCCGTGTGTGGCGGATACGACGATGCAGGCGGTCTCGACCGCCGCTAGGGCCGTGAGCGCGGGGCCGCGAAAATCGGCCATGCCGGGGGTATCCAAAAGATTGATGTGGATGCCGCCGTGATCGATGTGGCTGAGGCTGAGATTCAGCGATTGCCCGCGCTGTTTTTCCAGCGCGTCGAAGTCGCTGACGGTGTTGCC
>JAIXVL010000291.1 GCA_027483045.1 Lysobacteraceae bacterium | reverse complement strand
TCGCCGGGCTCTTCGGGCTTGTTTTTCGCTGCAACGGCTACACCTTTTTCACTCTCTTGGCTGCTGATTCCGCTATGCCCATTTACGCCTTCAGTTGCTCCGCCTGCGGCCACAGCTTTGAACGCCTGCAGCGCCTTGCCGATGCCGACCCCACGGACTGCCCCGCCTGCGGCGCTGAAGGCAGCATCGGTCGCCAGCTCACCGCCCCGCAGTTCCGCCTTGCAGGCGGCGGTTGGTACGAAACCGACTTCAAGAAGGACGGCGACAAAAAGCGCAATTTGGTCGACAAAGGCAGCGAAGGTGGTTCTGGCGGATCCGCAGCCAGCTCTTCCGCCGCGGCACCTGCGGCGGCACCCGCGGCTTCGACAAGCAAATCCACGCCCAGCGCCGACTAGCGCCACCCCAACGACGCCAAAGCCCGCATCGGTACAATGCGCGGCCTTCCAGTACCCGGGCCTTGAGCCCCTGCCGCGCTTCCGCGGCCATGTTTCTTCGGAGTTGTTATGCGTAGCCACTACTGCGGTCAGATCAGCGAAGCCCTGATCGGCCAGACCATCACCCTGTGCGGCTGGGCCGACGTGGCTCGCAACTTAGGCGGTGTCTGCTTCATCGATTTGCGCGATCACGAAGGCATCGTGCAGGTGGTGGCCGAGCCGAACGATGCCGCCTATGCAGCGGCCGTGCAGGTGGGCTACGAGGATTGCTTGAAAGTGACCGGCGTCGTGCGCGCGCGCCACAGCATCAACGACAAGATCAAAAGCGGCCGCGTGGAGTTGGTGGCTGAGCGCATCGAGATCCTCAACAAAGCCGAGACGCTGCCCTTCTACCTGCACGAAACGCCCGGCGAAGACGTGCGCCTGAAGTACCGCTACCTCGATCTGCGCCGCCCGGAGATGCAGCGCACCATGCGCACCCGCGTGGCGCTGGTGCAGGCGCTGCGCCGCTACCTCGACGAGAAGGGCTTTCAGGACATCGAAACGCCCATCCTCACCAAGGCCACGCCGGAAGGCGCGCGCGATTACTTGGTGCCGAGCCGCGTGCATCCGGGCGAGTTCTTCGCGCTGCCGCAGTCGCCGCAGCTGTTCAAGCAGCTGCTGATGATGGCGGGCTTCGATCGCTACTATCAGATTGCGCGCTGCTTCCGCGATGAAGACCTGCGCGCCGATCGCCAACCGGAATTCACCCAGCTCGACATGGAGTTCGCCTTCATCACCGAGCAGGACATTCAGGATTTCGTGGAAGGCATGATCACCAGCGTGTTGAAGGACGTGGGCGACATCACGCTGCCCAGCCCCTTCCCGCGCATGACCTATGAAGAAGCCATGCGGCGCTACGGATCGGACAAGCCCGACCTGCGCATTGCTTGGGAGTTCACCGACATCGCTGAGTTGGTGAAGGGCTGCGAGTTCAAAGTGTTCACCGATTGGGCCACGCACGCTGATGGCCGCGTGGTCGCGTTGCGCGTGCCTGCCGGCGCCACCTTGAGCCGCAAGCAGATCGACGACTACGGCGCCTTCTGCGCCAAGTACGGCGCCAAAGGTTTGGCGTGGATGAAGGTCGAAGCGCGCGCCAAGGGCCGCGAGGGCATCAACTCGCCGATTGCGAAGTTCCTTGACGACGCCACGCTCAACGCCGTGCTCGACGCCGCGCAGGCCGCGGATGGCGACCTGTTGTTCTTCGGTGCCGGCACCTACAAGACCGTCTGCGACTTCATGGGCGCCTTGCGCTTGAAGGCCGCGAAGGATCTGGGCCAAGTCGAAAACGCGTGGCGCCCGATGTGGGTCACCGATTTCCCGATGTTCGAGTGGGACGAGGAAGCGCAGCGTTACGTGGCCCTGCATCACCCCTTCACCGCGCCGAAGATCGACGACATCGCCGATCTGTCGGCCAATGCGCGCATCGCCGTGTCGCGCGGCTACGACATGGTGTTGAACGGCAATGAGATCGGCGGCGGCTCGGTGCGCATCCACAACAGCGCCATGCAGGCCAAGGTGTTCGAGTTGCTCGGCATCGGTGCGGAAGAAGCCGAGGCCAAGTTCGGTTTCCTGCTTGAGGCCCTGCGCTACGGCGCGCCGCCGCACGGTGGTATCGCCTTCGGCATCGACCGCATCTCGGCCCTGATGGCAGGCACCGACTCCATTCGCGACGTCATCGCGTTCCCGAAAACCGCCAGCGCCCAATGCTTGCTCACCAGCGCGCCGTCGCCCATCGACGACAAGCAGCTGGCCGAACTGCACGTGCAGGTGCGCCCTTCCGCGAAGGGCTGAGGCGAGAGGACGATGGCCGAGCGCGTCGTCCTGCTGCACGGCATCTGGAACAACCGGCCGGTGCTGTGGCCTTTGGCCGCACGCCTGCGCGCGGAAGGTTTTGAGGCCGAGACCTTCGGTTACCCCAGTGTCTTGGGCGGGGCCGAAGCCGCGGCACAGCAGCTTGCGGCCAAGCTTCGCCTTGATGCGCGAAAGGGCAGAGCGCCCGCGCATCTGGTGGGCCATAGCTTGGGTGGCTTGGTCTGCCTACTGGCCGCGCAAGATGTCGAGCTTCCCGTGCAGCGCATCGTTTGTTTGGGCAGCCCGCTCACCGGCAGCGGCGCGGCCCGCGCCGTGCATCGGCGGGGTTTGGCCTTCGGCATGGGGCGCAGCGCGCGCGTGCTGCTGAAAGGTCTGGAGCACGCACCGCCGCAGCGTCAGGTGGGTGCCATTGCCGGCACCATGGAAGTGGGTTTGGGCCGTCTGTTCGGCACCTTCACTGGCCCGCACGACGGCACCGTTGCGGTGGGTGAAACGCGATTGCCTGGCCTTGTCGATCACATGGAAGTGCGCGCCACGCATATGGGTCTGTTGGTGTCGCGGGTGGTGGCGGAGTACGTGGCCCATTTCCTGCGCAACGGCCGCTTTGCCTGAGCGCAGCGCCGTTCTCTCAGCGATAATCGCCCCTTCGTTCAACGCACACCGAGGCACCCCATGGGTCGATTAATGGCCATCGAAGGCCGCAAGAACGCGCAGGCCGCCAAGCGCGGCGCGGTCTTCACGAAACTCGTCCGCGAAATTTCGGTCGCGGCGCGCATGGGTGGCGGCGACCCCGCAGGCAATCCACGCCTTCGTCTGGCGGTGGATCGTGCACTGGCTCAATCCATGCCAAAGGACAACATCGAGCGCGCCATCAAGAAGGCCACCGGCGAGCTGGAAGGCGTGAGCTACGAAGAAGTGCGCTACGAGGGCTACGCGCCCGGCGGTATTGCGGTGATTGTGGAGTGCCTTACCGACAACCGCGTGCGCACGGTGGCCGATGTGCGCCACGCGTTCTCGAAGTTTGGCGGCAACTTGGGCATGGAAGGCTCGGTGGCCTTCATGTTCAAGAAGATGGGCGTGTTGGCGTATGCCGCGGGCGTTGATGAAGACAGAATCACCGAAGCGGCGATTGATGCCGGCGCCGACGACATCAAGACCTACGATGACGGGCAGATCGAAGTCATCACTAGCCCTGAAGCCTTCGAGTCCGTGAAGAAGGCGATGGAAGCTGCAGGCCTTGCGCCTGTCGAAGCCAACATCACCATGCGCGCCGACAACGACGTGGCCGTCGAAGGTGAGACCGCCCAGCAAGTGGTCAAGATGCTGGACAAGCTGGAAGACCTCGACGACGTCCAGCACGTGCACCACAACGCTGATCTGCCTGCCGACGCCTGGGTGTGATTCGCCTTCTCGGTATTGATCCGGGTTCACGCCGCACCGGCATCGGCATCATTGATGTCGATACCTACGGCCACTACAGTTTCGTGCACTGCGAAGTGCTGAACCTGCTGATCGATACCGACAACTTCCCGGAGCGTTTGGGAAAGCTCTGCGACGGCATTGATGCGGTGATTAGCGAGTTCAAGCCGCAGCAAGTCGCCATCGAAACCGTGTTCATGGACAAAAGCGCCATGTCGGCCTTGAAGCTGGGCCACGCGCGTGGCGCGGCCATCGCCACCGTGGTGCGCCGTCATTTGCCGCTCAGCGAGTACGCCCCGCGCGTGATCAAACAAAGCCTTGTGGGCAAGGGCGCAGCCGACAAAGATCAGGTGCAGCACATGGTCAAGCTGCTGCTCAATCTGCAAGGCGAGCGCCTGCAAGCCGATGCCTCAGATGCCTTGGCCGTGGCGCTGACGCATGCACACATGAGCGCGACGGCCATGCGTGCCGGAGTGCCGGTAACGGCCTTGCGGCGGCGCTGATGTTCGCGACGGCGGGCTTTCCGCCAGAATGCATCACCCTTTCCTGAGTCATCGAGGCTTCGCGCAATGATCGGACGACTACGCGGCACGCTCCTCCACAAAGCGCCGCCTTGGCTCATGGTCGAAGTCGGCGGCGTGGGGTATGAACTCGAAGCGCCCATGTCCACGGTCTACGACCTGCCGGACCTGGGCCGCGAAGTCATCTTGTTCACGCATTACGCGGTGAAGGAAGACAGCGTCGCGCTTTACGGCTTTCTCACCGAGCGCGAGCGCCGCCTGTTCCGTGATGTGCAAAAGGTGACCGGCATCGGCGCCAAGATTGCGCTGGCTATCTTGTCGGGCGTGACCGTCGACGACTTCGCGCGCTTGGTGGCCACCAGCGACGTGACCGCACTCACGCGCATTCCGGGTATCGGCAAGAAAACCGCCGAGCGCATCGTGGTCGAGCTGCGCGACCGCGCCTCCGAATTGGGTGGGCCGGGCGGCCCAGTCGTGAAGGGACAGCCCATTCCCGCCGACCCGCAAAGCGAGTCGGTGATCGCGCTTCAGCAGTTGGGCTACAGGCCGGCCGAAGCAGCCAAGATGGTGAAGGACGCCTTCGAAATCGGCGACAGCGCCGAGGCCATCATCCGGAAGGCATTGAAAGCCGCTCTGCGCACGTAATTGGGTGCATTTGGCGCATTGCCTCGGCAAAACGGGCGTACACTCCGCGCCGCATGGTACCTGTGAAGCCCTGATGAACGTTGAGACGATGACACCCGCTGTTTCTGGCGACGGTCCCGCGGCCTGTGAAGATGATGCAGCCGGCGTTGAACACCAATCCCATGTGACCGGAAAGGCGGGGGCGGCTGCCCTGGTCATCGGCGCCATCGGCGTGGTGTTTGGCGACATCGGCACTAGCCCGCTTTACACCCTGAAAGAAGCATTTGGACATGCCTACGGCATGGCCCCTACGCAGGCCAACATTCTTGGCGTGCTCTCGCTCATCTTTTGGTCCCTGATCGGCATCGTCAGCGTCAAGTACGTAACCGTGATGATGCGCGCCGACAACCGCGGCGAAGGTGGCGTGCTTGCGCTCACCGCGCTCGTCCAGCGCAGCCTTCCCATTGCAGCGCCCTTGGCCTATCTGACTGGCGTATTGGGCATCTTCGCGACGGCACTGTTCTTTGGCGACGGCATCATCACCCCGGCGATTTCGGTCCTCGGCGCGGTGGAGGGTCTTGAAGTGGCGGCACCGGCACTTGGTGAGTACGTCGTGCCGATCGCGTTGCTCGTTCTGGTTGCCTTGTTCGCCGTGCAGTTCGTGGGCACCGAAAAAGTAGGCAAGGTCTTCGGCCCAGTGTGTTGTTTGTGGTTTGCCGCCATTGGTGCCACAGGAATCGGCGGGATCGTGGAAAACCCCATGGTTTTGCACGCGTTTAATCCTGCATGGGCGGTGCACTTCTTCATTGAGCATGGAGTGGCCGCTTGGATCGCGCTAGGCGCCGTGGTCCTTGCCGTCACCGGCGGCGAAGCGCTCTACGCCGACATGGGGCATTTCGGGCGTCGCGCCATTCGGCTTGCGTGGTTCGGTTTCGTGATGCCCTGTCTACTGCTCAACTATCTCGGCCAAGGCGCGCTGTTGCTGCAAGACCCGAGTGCTGTGCGCAATCCCTTCTTTTTGCTGGTGCCCTCGTGGGGCCTGATCCCCATGATCATTCTGGCCACCTTGGCTGCAGTGATTGCGTCGCAAGCGCTGATTTCAGGCATGTTCTCGGTCGTACGGCAGGCCATTCAACTGGGCTATTTGCCGCGGATGGTGATTCGCCACACATCGGCCAATACCGAAGGCCAAATCTACATGCCTGGCATCAACCGCTGGTTGCTGGTGGCGGTCATGCTCACGGTTGTTGGCTTCGGTAGTTCCAGTGCGCTCGCGGTTGCCTATGGCGTTTCAGTGACCGGCACCATGATCGTTTCCGGAATCCTGCTACTCGTTCTTGCCCGAGTGCGTTGGCGCACTCCGGCGTGGATTCTATGGCCCGCAGGATTGGTGATGCTGGTGGTCGATACTGCCTTCTTCAGCGCGAATCTTGTGAAGTTTTTCGACGGTGCGTGGTTCCCGCTCGCAGCGGGTTTTGGGGCATTTGTCTTGATGCGCACTTGGCATCGAGGGCGCAGTTTGGTGCGCGAGCAAGTCAATCGCGACAGCCTCAGGATCGAACATTTGGTCACCAGCTTGATGGCGTCGCCGCCCGTGCGTGTGGCAGGAACTGCGGTGTTCTTGACGCCCAGCAATGCCTTCAGCCCGCCGGCGCTGCTGCATAACTTGAAGCACAACAAAGTGCTGCATGCCTGCAATGTGCTGCTCAGCATTGAAATCATGGCAGTGCCGCGGGTCAGCCAAGCCAATCGCTGCTCGCTTGAATCGATTGGGCATGGTTTCTGGCGGATGACCCTGCGCTTTGGCTTCATGGAAGATCCACATGTGCCGAAGGCGCTGCGTGACCTCAAGAGTTCCGAGCCTGATTTCAACCCGATGAAGACCACGTTCTTCGCCAGTCGTGAATCAATTCTGGCCAAGAAGGACCAAGGCATGGCGTTGTGGCGCGACAGGCTCTTTCTCGTGCTCTCCAGAAATGCCACCTCGGCAACGGAGTTCTTTTCGATTCCCGGCAACCAGCTGGTGGAGCTCGGCGTGCAGGTCACCATCTAGAGCCCAGGCGCGTTGTCGCTGACGGCTGCCCGCGACCCGGAAGCCGTGCGACCATAGCGCCCATGATTCCTCGCACTGTGGCTCCCGGCGCGACCGCCGAGGACGAAGCCCTCGAAGCCAGCATCCGTCCCAAGTCCCTTGCCGAATACCTCGGCCAGGAGACCGTGCGCGAGCAGATGCAGATCTACATTCAGGCGGCGAAGCAGCGAGGCGAGGCCCTCGACCACGTTCTCATCTTCGGGCCGCCTGGCTTGGGTAAGACCACGCTCTCGCATGTCATCGCCAATGAGATGGGCGTGAACCTGCGGCAGACCTCAGGCCCGGTCATCGAGAAAGCCGGCGATCTGGCCGCACTGCTCACCAACTTGCAGCCGAACGATGTGCTGTTCGTCGACGAAATCCATCGCCTGTCGCCGCTGATCGAAGAAGTGCTGTACCCGGCGATGGAGGACTACCAGCTCGACATCATGATCGGCGAAGGCCCCGCTGCTCGGTCCATCAAGCTCGATCTGCCGCCCTTCACCCTGATTGGCGCCACCACGCGTGCGGGCCTGCTCACAGCGCCTCTGCGCGACCGCTTCGGCATCGTGCAGCGCCTCGAGTTCTATACCGCCGAAGAACTCACGCGCATTGTTCGGCGCTCAGCACAGATTCTTGGCATCACCTGCGAGCCGGAGGGCGCGGGTGAGATCGCGCGTCGTTCGCGCGGCACGCCGCGTATCGCCAACCGCTTGCTGCGCCGCGTGCGCGACTTCGCCCAAGTGAAGGGCGAGGGCGTGATCACCAAGCCCATCGCCGACGCAGCGATGAAAATGCTCAAGGTCGATCCCGAGGGCTTCGATGATCTCGATCGCCGCATGCTCACCGTGATCGCCGAAAGTTTTGCCGGCGGCCCCGTGGGTGTGGAGTCCTTGGCCGCCGCGCTTTCGGAAGAACGCGGCACGCTGGAAGACGTGGTCGAGCCCTATCTGATCCAGCAAGGCTTTCTCGTGCGCACGGCGCGCGGGCGCATGCTCGCGCCGAAGGCATGGACCTGGCTGGGCCTGAAAGTGCCCCGCGGATTGCCCACTGCCGCTGACCTTTTCGACCCCGATGCCGGCGCCTGATTCCGCGGCCGCCGCACGGGCCGATGCAGAAAACCCCGCTGCGTTCAGCCTCACCTTAAGGGTGTACTGGGAAGATACCGACGCCGGTGGGGTCGTTTACCACGCCAGCTACGTCCGGTTTCTCGAGCGCGCGCGCACCGAATGGTTGCGTGCCGCGGGTTACGACCAGACCACGCTGCGTGGCCAAAACGACCTGCTGCTGGTGGTGCGTTCCATGCGGCTCGATTTCTTGGCGCCGGCGCGGCTCGACGACCTTCTCGCTGTCACGGTTCGCCCGTTGTCGGCCAAGGGCGCCAGCCTGCGCTGCACTCAAGTGATCCGCCACGGTGATCGCACCTTGCTGACCGCGGAGGTGGAAGTGGCTTGTTTACGCGCTTCTGATTTCCGGCCCTCCCGTATTCCCGCCGGCCTTCTGGCTGATCTGTTTCCTGATTCTGGTGCCCCATGCTGACCACCGTCCTTCTTGCCGCCGCCACTGCCGCCACGCCGCTTGCGCCTGAGTCCGTTGCTGCAGCCACCCAGGTCGCCACCGAAGCAGCCGCTTCGGGCGGAATCAACTACTTCACGTTGATCGCCAAAGCCAGTGTGCCGGTGCAGTTGGTGATGCTGCTCCTGCTCATCGGTTCGGTCATGAGCTGGGTGATCATCTTCCGCAAGTCGCGCGTGTATCGCCGCGCCGAGGCTGAGGCCAACGAGTTCGAAAACCGCTTCTGGTCGGGCGCTGATCTCACGCAGCTGTTCCGCGCAGCCACTGATCGCAATCGCAGCGTGGAAGGCCTCGAGGCCATTTTCGAAGGCGGCTTCCGCGAATTCACCCGCCTGCGCCAGAAGCGCGGCACCGACTCCCGCGGCCAACTGGAGGGCGCCCAGCGCGCCATGCGCGCCACGCTGTCGCGCGAAAGCGGCGAGCTCGAGCGCAACCTCGAAACGCTGGCCAACATCGGCTCGACCTCGCCGTATGTCGGCCTGGTCGGCACCGTGTGGGGGATCATGATTGCGTTTCACGAGCTGGGTAACGTCAAGCAAGCCACGATGGCGCAGGTTGCGCCGCACATTTCCGAGGCGCTGATCGCCACGGCCATGGGCCTGTTCGCCGCGATTCCCGCCGTGTGGGCTTACAACCGCTACGCCTCGCGCGTCGAGCGCCTCACGGTTCGCTACGAAGCCTTCGCCGAAGATTTCTCCTCGATCCTCGCCCGTCAGGGCAGCAGCGACGAGCAGTAACCCCGCGTTCCATCCTCATTCGTTGGAGAGGCCATGGCCGCGTTCAGCAATCGACACAAGAAGCGCAAGCTCAAAAGCGAGATCAACGTCGTTCCGTACATCGACGTGATGCTCGTGCTGCTCGTCATTTTCATGATCACCGCCTCGGTCATGAATCTCGGCGTTGAAGTGAATTTGCCCGACTCCAATGCGCGACCCGTCGAGCAGGCGCAAGACCCTGTGGTCGTGACGGTCAATGCCGAAGGGCAGTACGGGCTGAAGCTCGGTGACGGCCCCAGCGAGTCACTCAGCGCGGACGCCTTGGCCGAAAAAATGCGCGCCTTCGTGGCCGCTAATCCGAAAGTGCCGGTGTTTGTGGCCGCCGACGGTGCGCTGCCATATCAGAACGTGATGGACACGATGTCGCTGCTGCAAGGCGCTGGCGTGACCAAGGCGGCGCTGATGAGCGAGCCGAGGCAGGCAGGCCCCTGATGCGGGAGCGTCCCGAAGACACGGGCGTTGCGCTGGGCTTGGCGCTGGGGCTGCACCTCGCGGTGCTGGCCCTGATGTACTTCGGCTGGCGTTTTGCCTCGCCGCCGGAAGTCCTTTCCGTGGCTGGTCCACCCATTGAAGTGGAATTGGTGCAGGCCTCGCCCAACCGGGATCGCCCGCGCGCGCGTCCGGTCAGCCCGCCCCCCACCGCCCCAGAGCCGCAGCCTGAGGCCGCGCCGCCGCCGCAACCCGAGCCGGAACCCGCGCCGCAAGACGCCATGGTCGAGCCGCAGCCTGCGCCTCAGGCCCCGGAGGCCGTGCCCGATGTGCGCGATCAAGACCGGGTCTCGCGCAATGCGGTCACGCCCAAGCCGCCTGCGCCGCGCGAGCAGGAAGAGCGTCGCCGGCAGGAGCAGATCGACCTGACCGAGCGCGAGCGCCAAACAGAAGCCGAAGAGCGCCAGCGCCGCTCGGTCCAGCAGTTGGAGCGTCTGAAGCAGTTGGCCGATCTGCAGCGCCAGCGCGCCGAAGTGGGCCAGCAAACCCGCATGGACCAGCAGCGTTTGGAGCAGTTGCGTGATCGCTCGCAAGCCGCGGTCACGCCCGAGCCGCCCAGCGCGCCCAACAACACCGCGCAAGCCACGCCGCTTTCCGGCAACAACGGCGTCGATACGAGCTTGGCGGCGGCCTACGTGCTGGCGATCCAGCAGGCCGTAGAGCGCAATTGGATTCGTCCGGAAACCATTCCGCCTGGTACGCCCTGCCGAATTCGCGTCATCCAGATTCCCGGCGGCGATGTGATCAGCGCCGAAGTCGAGTCCAGCTGCGGATTCGACCCTATCGGCCAGCGCTCGCTCGAAGCGGCCGTGCTCCGCGCTCAACCCCTGCCTTTTGCTGGCTTTGAGTCGGTGTTCAGGCGCGAACTGATATTTACCTTCCGCGCACCGCAAGATTGACCCTTTACACTGCGCGCCGCGACGCCCCAGGCACCGGAACCCAAGACCCATGCTGCGAAACTTCGCTTCTCTCCTGATTCTCGCCCTCGCCCTTCTGGCGTTGCCCTTCCAGTCGCGGGCGCAGGCTCTCGAAATCGACATCGTCGGCGGCAATGCCGCGGCACTGCCGATCACCGTGGTGCCGATGCCCTATCTGGGCACCAATGTGGCGCCCGACACCGACGTTGCGGCGGTTATCTCGGCGGACCTCAATCGTTCGGGCCAGTTCCGGACGCTGCCCGATGCCAACATCATCGAGAAGCCGATCCGCGGCAGCGAAATCCAGTTCCCGACCTGGCGCGTGCTGAAGCAGGACTTCATCGTCGTGGGCCGCGTCTTGGACGCCCCGGACGGCGGCTACCGCGTCGAGTACGAGCTGTATGACGTCGCGAAGCAGGAGCGTCTGCTGGGCTTGGCCATGACTGGCCGGGTGCGCGGCATGCGCGACATCTCGCACCAGATCGCCGACCAGATCTACGAAAAAATCCTCGGCGTGCGCGGCGCTTTCTGGACCCGCATGGCCTATGTCACGTCGAGCGGCGGCGTGGGCGCCAACCGTCAGTACGCGCTGATGGTGGCCGACTCGGACGGCTTCAACCCGCAAACCGTGGTGCGCTCGCGCGAGCCGCTGCTCTCGCCGGCTTGGGCGCCCGATGGCCGCCGTTTGGCCTACGTGAGCTTCGAACGCGGCAACTCCACTATCTACATCCAAGAGCTGACGACCGGCGCTCGTGAAGTGGTCGCCAGCTTCCGCGGCATCAATGGCGCGCCCAGCTTTTCGCCCGACGGCACCCGTCTGGCTCTCACCCTGTCGCGCACCGGCAACCCCGAAATCTATGTGATGGATCTGGCCAGCAAGGCGCTGACCCAGATCACCCGCCACTTCTCGATCGACACCGAAGCCGTCTGGACGCCGGACGGCCAGAGCCTGATCTTCACCTCGGACCGGGCCGGCAAGCCCCAGCTGTATCAGGTGCCGGCGGCCGGCGGAGACCCCCAGCGGGTCAGTTTCGAGGGTGATTACAACGCTAAGGCCTCGATTTCCTTCGACAATAAGCAAATTGCTATGGCGCAGGGCAGCCGAAACGTTTATCGTATTGCGGTGCTGGATCGCAGTCTTGCTCAGCCCCGGTGGCGTACATTGTCGCCGGGCAACCTGGACGAGTCTCCCAGCTTCGCGCCTAACGCCAGCATGCTGCTGTACGCCACGAAAGAGGGCGGACGCGGCGTGCTGTATGCTGTTTCGGCCGATGCTCGGGTCCGGCAGCGTTTGGTATTGACCGACGGTGACGTCCGGGAGCCCGCCTGGTCGCCGTATCGGCAAAGATAAAACAGGACGGGCCCGTTCGACCCCCGCTATCGCTATTGCATTCCGATTTCCACTGCCAACGAGGTTTTACCCATGAACAACGCTACTCGCATCTTGCTGGTCGCGGCTTGCGCCGTCGCCCTGGCCGCCTGCTCCAAGAAGGTCAAGGAAGAGACCACCGCTCCCGCCGCCACCGCTCCGACCGCCACCGCTCCGGTGGATGACGGCAAGTACGGCCCGGAAGATCTGGACACCGTCGCCTGCCTCAAGACCCGCACCGTGTACTTCGATTTCGACCAGGACGCCGTGAAGGGTGAGTTCCAGGCGATCCTCGCTTGCCACGCCAAGTACCTGCAGGACCGTCCGGAAGCCCGCATCACGCTGGAAGGCAATGCCGACGAGCGCGGTTCGCGCGAATACAACCTCGGCCTCGGCGAGCGCCGTGGCAATGCCGTCTCGGGCGCCGTGCAGGCTGCCGGTGGTTCGGCTGGCCAGCTGACCGTCGTTTCCTACGGCGAAGAGCGTCCGGTTGACGCCGCTTCGACCGAAGACGCTTGGGCGAAGAACCGTCGCGTCGAGATCGTGTACACCGCGCGCTAAGCGATGTCGGTCTTGCGCAGCATCAAGCTCGCAACCCTGGCGGCGGCCCTTGTGGCCGCCGCTTCGGCTTCTGCGCAGCGCGCCAGTCTTGCCGAGCGCGTTGAGCGCCTCGAAGCGCAAACGGCGTCGCAGAACAACGCGCAAGCCAATATGGAAACGCTGAACCGTTTGAACGCCCTGCAGCAGGAAGTCGCTTCCTTGCGTGGGCTTGTCGAGCAACTGCAAAACGAAAATGCCCAGCTGAAACAGGGTAATCGGGAGCAGTACGTCGATCTGGATTCCCGCTTGAGCCGCCTTGAGGGCGGAGCAGGTACGGCAGGAGCGCCTGCGGCGCCCGCCACTTCGGCAGCACAGCCTGCTGCCACCCCCGAGAACACGCCTGCAGCGCCTGTCGCTGAGACGGGAGCCGAGCCGCCGCGCGGTGTGGTGGCCGACGTCGCCAACGGTGCCCCCGCCGCAGCTGATCCCGCTGGCGAGCGCCCGATGTATGACAGCGCCTTCCAGGCACTTCGTGACGGCGAATACGCCGAAGCCTCGCGACGCTTTCAGGCCTACCTTGAGGCCTATCCGGCCGGAACGCTGGCGCCCAATGCGTGGTACTGGCTCGGCGAAAGCTACTACGTGACGCAGAACTACGATGTCGCCTTGCAGGCCTTCCAAAGTCTGCTGCAAACATTTGCGGACTCGGCCAAAGCGCCCGATGCGCTGTTGAAGGCCGGTTATTGCGAGTTCGAGTTGGGCCGCTCGGATGTAGGCGAAAAGACACTGCGTGACGTGGTTGCCCGTTATCCGGGAAGCGATGCGGCACGCCTTGCTCAGAGCCGTCTGCGCTCGCTGGCACTCGACCAGCGTTGAGGCCGCGATGACTGCGGCGCCTCCCATCGAGCGCCCAGTCCCTGCGGCGCTGACTCCGGAATCGCTTGCTCAAGCCGTGGCCACGCCCTCGGTGATTGCGCAATCGGAGCGGCTCAAGCTCACTGAAATCTTTCTCTCTGTTCAAGGCGAGTCCAGCACGGTCGGCTGGCCGACGGTTTTTGTCCGCCTGACGGGCTGCCCCTTGCGCTGCAGCTACTGCGATACCGCTTACGCCTTCCATGGCGGGCAATGGCACGAGATTCCGGACATTGTTGCGACGGTGAAAGCCTTTGGTGTTCGCCATGTCTGCGTGACCGGTGGTGAGCCCTTGGCGCAAAAGCGGTGCATCGTGCTTTTGAAGGCTCTGTGCGACGCAGGCCTTGAGGTGTCGCTTGAAACCGCGGGCGCGCTCGACATCAGCGAAGTGGATGCACGCGTGATGCGCGTCGTGGACTTGAAGACGCCCGACTCCAAAGAACAGCAACGCAACCGCTTGGAGAACATCGCACTGCTCACGGCGCGCGATCAGGTGAAGTTTGTGGTGTGCAGTCGTTCGGATTACGAGTGGGCCAAGACCATGGTGAGCGAGCACAGGCTCTCGGACCGCTGCGAAGTGCTGTTCTCGCCAAGCTATGCGCAGGTGGCGCCGCGCGAACTTGCGGAGTGGATCATTGAGGATCGGTTGCCCGTGCGCTTCCAGCTGCAACTGCACAAGCAACTGTGGGGCGAGGAACAGGGCCGATGAGCGGCGCAAAGCGTGCGGTTGTTTTGGTTTCTGGCGGCATGGATTCGGCCGTTGTGCTCGCTATTGCGCGTGAGCAAGGCTTCGAGACCTATGCGTTATCGGTGCGCTATGGCCAGAGGCACAGCGCGGAGCTGGATGCGGCGGCCCGCAACGCGGCGAGCCTGGGTGCCCAAGCGCACAAAGTGGTCGACGTCGACCTTCGCAGCATCGGTGGCTCAGCCCTCACCGCGGATATCGATGTACCGGAATCACCGAGTGTGGGCATTCCGGTCACGTATGTGCCGGCGCGAAACACCATCATGCTGTCCGTCGCACTGGGCTGGGCAGAAGTGCTGGGCGCACGCGATTTGTTCTGTGGCGTGAATGCGGTGGACTACTCGGGCTACCCCGACTGCCGCCCCGAGTTCATCGCGGCCTTTGAGCGCTTGGCGAACTTGGCCACCAAGGCGGGTGTGGAAGAGGGTGGCTTGCGCGTGCAGGCCCCGCTCATGGCCATGTCGAAGGCCGACATTGTTCGCGAAGGTTTGCGCTTGGGCGTGGATTTCGCTCAGACGGTGTCGTGCTATCAGGCTGATGCCGAAGGGCGCGCCTGTGGCCGCTGCGATGCCTGCCGCCTGCGCGCTGAAGGGTTCGCCATGGCGGGCGTTGCGGATGTGACCCGCTACGCAGCACGCTGAATCATCGCGATCCGCTAGATGTTTCAAAGCCCTTGGGTGCGCTACAATTCGCGCCCCGCCGCGAGGCAGGGACTCGGTGGGCCGTTAGCTCAGTCGGTAGAGCAGCTGGCTTTTAACTAGTTGGTCGATGGTTCGAATCCATCACGGCCCACCACTTCTTTCCCCACATCCGAAGACTGGCGACCCGCGATGACCTCATGGCTCCGCGTTCTCTTGCTCGCCGTCATTTCGGTGTTCTTGGGCCCTTCTCAGGCGTCTGCTCCGCATGCCCTTCCCGCGGATAGTCCAGCGCCCGTTCTGCTGATGCCGGTCTTCCATTTGCCTCCATGGGCGTATTTCGACGCGGACTGCAACGCACGAGGCGTGGCAGTGGATGTCTTGGGAGAGATCGCTGCCGGCGCTGGGATTCCGTTGCGCTACCGCGCAGAGACGCAGCCCGCGCTCCGCGGCGAGGTCCAATTCGTCCTGTCCGCACAAGAGCGTCGTGAAGGCCAAGCACCGCTGGCCGGTCGCCCTGCATTCGAACTCGACAATGTCGTCGTGCCTTCACTCAGCAATCGGGCGACACGCTTGGCGGAACTTGCTGGCCAGCGCATTGGCTACGACCGTGACGAGCTGCGTGTGTTGCAGGCCTTGAAGCTCACTGGAGCGGAAACGGTGCCTTTCGCTGACTATGAAAGCATGGTTGATGCGCTGAAGCGCAATTCAATTGTGGGCGCTGCGGGGCTGCGTGAGCCGCTGGTGTACTTGCTGCATGATCGTTCCCAGGGGCGTGCACTCATGGCGCGCGCAATCGTTCTTGAAGCCCCGAGCGTGTGGTTGTACTTGAGCAACAACGCGCCGGCCCAGTGGCGCGACGCGCTCACGCGGTCGGCACAATCATTCGTGCAAAGCCGACGCTACACCACCTTGCGGGATCGATATCTCAGCCAAGCGTTGAGGAAGCGCGAGCCGACGCGCTTGGACTGCCCCTCAGAAATGCCCTGAAAGAGCCTTGGGGAAAGCGGCGCGGCTTTACACTACGCGCCCTTCGCCGCGTGTTGCTATGGCCGGAATCCACCCAAACGCCGAGCTGCTCGATCGTGTTCTGAGTAAAGACCGCGCGGCATTGCTTCGCCTGAAGCGGCGCATGCAGGAACCAAAGCCAGAAGCACGTGAGGCCGCAACCAACGCATTCGAGCAGGCAAAGGCGGCATCTGAAGCAGCGTTCGCGGCTCGCGTCGCGCGCATTCCTGATGCGCGAATTGATGCCGACTTGCCGATTGGCCGCGAGGCCGATGCCATCGTTGAGTTGATCCGTAAGCACCAGGTGGTGGTCATTGCTGGAGAGACCGGCTCCGGAAAAACCACCCAGTTGCCCAAGATTTGTTTGGCCGCAGGACGTGGCGCGGCAGGTTTGATCGGCTGCACCCAGCCGAGGCGGATCGCTGCTCGTGCGGTGGCCCGACGCGTGGCTGAAGAGCTGCAAGTGCCGCTCGGAAAAGAGGTGGGCTGGCAGGTGCGGTTCACCGAACAGGTGGGCGCCGACACGTTCATCAAGTTCATGACTGACGGCATTTTGTTGGCGGAAATCCAGCGTGACCGTTGGCTCTCGGCGTACGACACCATCATTGTCGACGAGGCGCACGAGCGCAGCCTCAACATCGATTTTCTTTTGGGCTACTTGAAGGGATTGCTGCAGAAGCGCCCCGATCTGAAGCTGATCGTGACCTCGGCCACGATCGATACCGAGCGCTTCGCGCAGCACTTTGGTGGTGCGCCAGTGATGAGCGTGGAAGGCCGCAGCTTCCCGGTGGAAGTGCGCTATCGCCCGCCGAATGAGACGGGCGATGTCGCGGAGCGGCCCGACGCCGAGAAGTCGATGTATGACAGCTTGCTCAAGGCTTGCGACGAGATCACGCGCGAAGATGCTCGCGGCGACGTTCTCGTCTTTCTGCCTGGCGAACGCGAGATTCGTGAAGTTCACCATGTGCTTGAGCGACGCAAGTACCGCGATACCGAAGTGTTGCCCCTGTATGCGCGACTGTCCGCGAAGGATCAGGACCGCGTGTTCAATCCGGGACCGAAGCGGCGCTTGGTGCTGGCCACGAACGTAGCCGAAACCTCGCTGACGGTGCCGCGTATTCGCTATGTGATCGACCCCGGTACCGCGCGCGTGAAGCGTTACAGCCCGCGCATGAAGTTGGATCGACTGCATATCGAAGATGTGGCGCAAGCAAGTGCCGACCAGCGAAAAGGCCGCTGCGGTCGCGTGTCTTTGGGCATTTGTTATCGGCTTTACGCGGAAAGTGATTTCGTTAGCCGTCCGCGCTACACCGACCCGGAGCTGCTGCGCTCATCGCTTGCGGGTGTGATTCTGCGGATGCTCAGTTTGGGCTTGGGTCGCGTGGAGGACTTTCCCTTCATCGATGCGCCAGAGCCGCGCGCCATTGCCGATGGCTGGCAGCAACTGACGGAATTGGGCGCGGTGGATGCGCGCCGCCAGCTCACGCCCATCGGCAAGCAGATGGCGGCGTTTGCGGTGGACGTCAAGCTGGCGCGCATCTTGATCGCTGGCCATGAGCGCAAGGCACTGCGCGAGATGCTGGTGATTGCCAGTTTCTTGGGTGTGCAGGACCCGCGCGAGCGCCCTGCGGAGGCGCGCGAAGCGGCTGATCGCGCGCACGCGGTGTTCGCCGATGAGCGCTCTGAGTTCGTGGCCATTCTGAAGCTGTGGGAGGCGTTTCGTGTCGCTCACGAAGATCTCTCGCAGTCAAAGCTGCGCGATTGGTGCGGCCAGCGCTTCCTGAACTTCCTTCGTCTTCGCGAGTGGCGCGAACTGCACCGCCAGTTGTTGCTGCAATGCGAGGCTTTGAGTTGGACCTTGAACGACACGCCTGCGGACTATGCGGACGCGCATCGTGCGTTGCTGTGCGGTCTCGCGATGCAGGTCGGACATCGTTCGGACAAAGGGCTTTACGAAGCGCCGCGTAGCCGAAAGTTCGGATTGTTTCCTGCCTCGTCTCTGGCGCAGAAACCGCCGGCATGGGTGTTCTGCGCCACCTTGTTGGATACGCAGAAGGTTTGGGGCATCACGGCTGCGAAGATTGAACCCGAATGGGTCATCGATGCCGTGCCGCATTTGCTTTCGCGACGGCATTTTGATCCTCACTGGTCGCGCAAGCAGGGTCGTGTCTTGGGTTCCGAGCAGATCGGGCTCTTCGGCCTACTGCTCTTGCCCAAGAAGCCCATGCACTACGGTGGCTTGTACCCGGAAGAATCGCGCGAAATCTTCGTGCGTCAGGCCTTGGTGACCGGTGAGATCGACCTGCGCATTCCCTTAGTGAAGCGCAACACCGCAGTGATGGCGCAGGCCTTGGACGAAGAAGCCAAGCAACGGCGTTCTGGCTTGGTGGTGGACGAGGATTGGCAAGCGCGCTGGTACCTCGATCGCCTGCCTTCCGATGTGCACAACACGGCGGCGTTGGAGTCGTGGTACGGCAAGCTCGATCCTGCGGCGAAGCGCTCGCTGGAGTGGTCGCTGGCGGACTTGATGTCGGTGCAGGGCAGTGGCTTCGAGCGATTCCCCAAGTTTCTTCCCTTGGGCGATGCGCGTTTGGCGCTTCACTACCGCTTTGAGCCGGGGCACGAGGAAGACGGCGTGACTCTGGACGTTCCTCTGCATCTGTTGCCTGCGTTGGATGCCGCGCGACTGACCTGGTTGGTGCCCGGTTTGGTCGACGAAAAAGCGGCGGCATTGATTCGCGGATTGCCCAAGGCCTTGCGGCGTAACTTTGTGCCGGCGCCGGATTTCGCGCGTGCGTTTGCGCTGGCCTTTGCAGAAGGCGATGCCGATAGTCTTCAAGGTGCGCTGGCGCGCTTCTTGGTGAAGGCAACCGGTGTGGCGGTGGCTGCTCTCGATTTCGATGAAGCGGGCTTGGAACCCCACTTGCGCTTCAATGTGCGCGTCGGCGAGGACGGGAAGGTGTTGGGCCAATCCCGCTCGCTGGAGGAGCTGAAGAGCCGGTTCGGCCACGTGGCTGAGAAGGCTTTTGCGGCTCGAGCGGGTGAGCGACTTGCGCGTGAAGGCATGCGCGAGTTTCCGGCCGAGCCCGTGCCGCAGGAGATTTCCGGCGCGGGGGGGCTTCCGGCATTTCCTGCCTTGGTCGACCGCGGCGATGACGTGGCCTTGCAGGTGTTTGCCGACCGCGATCTTGCTGCGCGGTCCCATGCGCAAGGCGTGCTGAAATTGGCCGAGTTCGCGCTGGCCGATGCGGTGAAGCAAGCGCGCAAGCAACTGCCCCTCAATCCAAAGACAGCGATGGTCTACACCGCTGTCGACACAGCGGAGAAGCTGCGCGCGGATTTGGTGCACAAGGCGCTGCAGGCTTTGCTTGAAGCGCCCGCCGGCAGCGAGGGCTTGGGCGCACTTCGCGAGCGCGACGCGTTCCTCAAGGCAGTGGCGAGCGTGCGCCAGCGCTTGTTTGGCGAAGCCACCGCCCGCTTGAAGACCGTCGAAGCCGCACTGGGCTTGTACGCCGATATCCGCCCCAAGCTGGAAGCGCCGGTGATGGGTTGGGCCAAGGCCAATCTGGATGATCTGCGTCTGCAATTGGCGGGCCTGGTGCATCCCGGCTTTGTGCGTGAAACGCCGCCACAGGCTTTTGATGAGCTGCCGCGTTACCTCAAGGCTCTGGGCTTGCGCGCTGAAAGGGCATTGCGAGACCCCACGCGTGACCAGCAGCGCATGCTGGAGCTCAAGCCTTTTTCCGATGCCTTTCAGGGCGCGCATGCCGCACAGCGCTCAGAGGATCCCGCATGGCAGGCACTGCGCTGGGATTTGGAAGAACTTCGCGTGTCGCTTTTCGCTCAGGAGCTGGGCACGAAGCGCCCGGTGTCGACCAAGCGTTTGGCAAAGCAGTTGGAAGCATTGCTCGCCGCGCGCTGATGACAAAGAAAATGGCCGCCCAGAGGCGGCCATGATCCAAATGTTCGGCGATGTCTTGAGGCTTACTCGACGCGCTCGACCTTGGCTGAGGTGTTGTAGCCCTCCACGTAAAGGCGCCAAATGCCGAACAAGCCTTTCTTGATGGTGACGGAGGGGTTGCTCAAGCGCACGCCTTCGAGCGTCCCTTCAGGATCGATGGAGCGCCACACTTGGCCGTTCTCAAGGCGGAACACCGTGCCGTTCGAGAAACCCGTGAACTCGCCAGGCAGGCGTGACGTCACCGGGCGCTCGTCGCTCGGAGCTTGCGCGCGCATACCGCGGCGATCTTCGGCAGCCACAGCGGCCACGCGGCGGGTGCTGTCCTGTTGCAGCCACTCGTTCAGCGCGGCCAGCTCTTCTGCAGAAAGCTTGTCGAGCCCGGCACGTTTGAAGTCCGCGGCGCTCATGCGCTCCTCCACGGACGAGAACTGTTGCGCCTGCGTAGCCTCCATGGCGCACATGGACGCGAGGAGGATGAGGGCAAGACCGAATCGCCGCATGGCGGGCTCCTTGGGATATTGGTTGTGGCGGGACAAGCTCCAAGTCTAACCTCCCCTATCGTGAAGCTCGCAGCCCCACTCATCGCAAGCGCCTCTTCCGCTCTGGCCGACTGGCCGGGGCTGGCGCAAGCCGTGGCGGCAGATGATCCTCAGGCGGCCTTTGCTCGCCAGGCCTTGGAGGTTTTGGCGGCGTTGTCGCCAGATCGTGAGATGCAATGGGCCACTGCTCTGGTGGCCTTGGCTGAAAAGGCGCCGCTCGCTTCAGAAGCGCCAATTCCGGGGCGGCTTTCGGCCATGCTGGATGGCGTTCGGGCTGCAGAACAGGTGTGGGCCCTGCATGCGCGTTCGGAAGGCCGAGCCAATGCTGAGGGCTTGCGCAGGCTGCTCTTGGCCATCGTTCGCGACCTGCGCGTGGTGCCGGTGCTCCTGGCCCTGCAACTCACGCGCCTTCGTCACGCGGCGGGCCTGCCGGCTGCGGAGCGCGAAGAGCTGGCCAAGTTGGCGGCGGATATCCACGCGCCATTGGCGAACCGCTTGGGCATCTGGCAGCTGAAGTGGGAGATCGAAGACCTCGCATTTCGATTGCAACACCCCGAGACCTACCAGCGCATTGCGCGCTTGCTCGACGAGAAGCGTGGTTCGCGAGAGCAGTACATCGAGGAAGTGAAGCGTGATTTGCGTGATGCCTTGGCCGAGGCAGGCATCGCTGCTGAAGTGGC
>JAIXVL010000195.1 GCA_027483045.1 Lysobacteraceae bacterium | reverse complement strand
CGACCGTCGAAAGCGATTCTTCGACGGGTCGAGTAATGCTGCGTTCGACTTCTTGAGGCGTCGAACCAGGGTACGGCAACTGCACGAACACGAACGGCAGGCTGATGTCCGGGAACTGTTCCAAAGGCAGCTTGAATGCTGCAATAAGGCCAATCACCAGCATCGATACGTAGAACATGATGGCGCTGATAGGGCGCCGCAGACTCAGCTCTGCCATTGAGCTCATAACGAAACGCCCTCGCTCTCACGTGCTGCCTTCATGCCTTCAATCTCGCCGCGATGGCGCCTTCCACGCTCGCGGTACCACTCGTCGCCGCGACGATCCATCAAGTCATACACCACCGGGATGACCAAGAGCGTGAGCACGGTGGAAACCAGCAAGCCGCCCATCACCGTAATCGCCATCGGCTGACGCACTTCGGCGCCTTCGCCTGCAAAGAAGGCGAGCGGAGCAAAGCCGATCAAGGTGGTGAGAGTGGTCATGATGATCGGGCGCAAACGCGACTCGGCGCCTTGGCACAGGGCCTCGCGCTTGGCCACGCCCTCTTCACGCAACTGGTTCACCTTATCGATGAGCACGATGGCGTTTTTCACCACGATGCCCACCAGCAATATCAAGCCTATGAAGACGACCACCGACACCGGCGAACCACTCACCACCAAGGCCACGATAGCACCCACCATCGCCAAGGGAATGGTGAAGAGAATCACGAACGGGTGCAGCAGAGACTCGAACTGCGAGGCCATCACCAAGTAGACCAAGAAGATGGCGAGGGCGAAGGCAAAGATCAGCGAGCGCTGCGAGGACTCCAACTCTTCGCTCTGGCCGCCAAAGGCCAAGCGAATATCGGCACCCAAGGGTTTCTCCTCCACCATGCGGCGCACCTCGGCCACGGCAGATCCAAGGTCGACATCGCGAAGATTGGCCGAGATGACCGCAACGCGATCCTGCTCCACACGGTTGATCTCGCTAGGGCCTAATGTCTCACGCACGTCGGCCACCGAATCCAGCGTGACTGGGCGGTCGCTTTGCGGATTGATGTTCAAGGCACGGATATCGGCCACGCTGCTGCGATCGCTTTCCTGAGCACGCACGCGCACATCGATCTTGCGGTCACGGAAGCTGTAGCGCGTGGCGACTTCGCCGCGCACCTGGCGCACCAACTCGTCCGCAATCTGACGCTCAGTGAGGCCGAGTGCAGCCGCGCGCTCCTGATCGAACACGATCTGGACTTCCGGGTAGCCGGCCTGCACGGAGGTTTTGACGTCTGCGAACGACGCGCTCTTTTGCATACGATCGGCAAGCTCGCGCGCCGCCGCATCGATGGCCGGGAGGTCCGTGCCACGAATCTCAATCTCCAACGGCGCAGAGAAACTCAGCAATTGCGGACGACCAAACTTCACCTCAGCTTGCGGGAAGCCTTCAGCTGTCTTGCGCATGCGCTCAACGATGGCGGCTTCCTTCTCCGGGCTGTAGCCATCCAACACAACGCTGAGCTTCGCCACGTTTTCGCCGGACTCGGTCGGGCTGGCGTCGAGGCGCGTACCCGTGCCGCTGACGCCGTAAATCTCACGAACGTCCTCATCACCGGAGTGGGCGCGCTGGAAGGACTGGACGAGACGATCCGTGTCGACCAGAGCCGTGCCTGGCGGGAGGCGCGCCGTCATCTCGAAACGATCCTGCGCCAACTGCGGAATCAGGTCGGTGCCGAGGGTGGGCACGAGCGCGAGCGATGCGGCAAAAGCCACGCCCGCAGCGCCTAAGACCACGCCGGGGCGATTCAATGCGACCGGCAACAGCGCATGGTAGTGCTTTGCTGCAGCCTCGTAGGGGCGGATCAACCAAGACGCCACGCGATCCAACACGGAAGGAATCACCACCAAGACGAACCGAACAATGGCACGTCCAATTCCAAAGCGCGGACCCAGCGTGTAGTAGTAGGCGGTGCCCACTGCCGTCTTGAACCAGCGAACCGGCACTAAGGACCATGCCGCCCAACGGCGGGTCGATACGAATGCACCGACACGCCCCCACAGGCCGATGTCGGGATTGGCGTCGTTGTGTTCCAGCGCCATCGGTGCCTTCCCACGCACCGAACTCAGCATCGGAATCAACGTGAGAGCCACCACCAGCGAGATCAAAAGCGCGATTGAAACCGTCAAGGCTTGATCTTTGAACAACTGGCCGGCAACGCCCTCGACAAACACCAACGGGAAGAACACCGCGACCGTGGTCAGCGTAGAAGCCACGACGGCCATGCTGACTTCGCTGGTGCCCTTGATGGCGGCCTCCAACAGGCCAAGCCCGCGCTCTCGCGCCTTTGCAATGCTCTCGAGCACCACAATCGAGTCGTCGACCACCATGCCGGTGGCCAGCGCCAAGCCCGCCAGCGACATCACGTTCAAGCTCAAGTCGAGCTGATCCATGAAGAAGAACGTGGTGATGAGCGAAATCGGCAAGGACAAGGAGATAACAAAAGTGCTCCAGCCATCACGCAGGAACACGAAGATGATCATGATGGACAGAATGCCGCCCAAGATCGCCTCAGAGCGTACTTCGTCGATCGCACTCTTGATGAAGACCGAGGTGTCTTCGATCGTGCGCAAGCCAAAGCCCGCCAACTGATACTCGCCGGCAGCCATCGGCTTCGCCTGCTCGGCGGCGGGAGCACGGTTTGCGCCGGGCGGACCACCTCGGTTACCGCGACCACCGGTTTCGCTGTTCATGCTGGCTTGCAGACGATCCAGGCGATCACGAACTGCCTGCGCCACGGTCACAGCATTCGCGTCACCTTCTTTATAGACCGCGATTTCAATCGCTTCGACGCCGCGCAAGCGAATGATTGACTCGCGTTCCTTGAAGCTCTGCTCGATGACAGCGATGTCCTTCAGGCGCACGGGCACACTGCCCTGCACCGTGATCAACAGCTCGCGCATCTCGTCAAGGTTTTGAAACTGGTTGACCGTGCGCACGAGGTAACGCTCAGCGCCTTCAGCGATACGGCCGCCGGAGACGTTGATGTTTTCCTGACTCAAACGCTGAATCACCGTAGCGGCCGACAAGTTCAGCTGCGAAAGCTTGCGCTCATCGAGCTGCACCTGGACTTCATCCTCCAAGCCGCCGCCCACTTTCACCGCAGCAACGCCGTCCACCGGATCAAGGGCTTTTTTCAGCTCATCTTCGGCAAAACGACGAAGACGAATCAATTCGTCGTTGAGGTCACCGGTAAAGCCCTCTGGCACGCTCAGCGCAAGGCGCATGATCGGCTCAGTCGTCGGGTTGAAGCGCAGCAACACCGGCGGCTCAACTTCGAGCGGCAGGCGCAGGTTCTCGAGCTTTTCGCGAACGTCGAGGCTGGCCTGATCCATGTCGGTGCCCCAAGCGAACTCGAGCACCACGTCGCTCTGGCCGGGGCGCGAGACGGAGCGCAGTTTGCGCAGTCCCTTCACCACGCCAACCGCTTCTTCTACCGGCTCAGAAACGAGTGTTTCGATTTCCGATGGCGCCGCACCCGTGTATTCGGTGCGCACCGTCAAGCTCGGGTAGCTCAGGTCGGGCAGCAGATTGACCTTCAAGCTGCTCCAGCTGATGGCACCAAACAGCACCATCGTAAAGCTGAACATGGCGATGCTGACGCGTCGCCGTGTTGAGAACTCAATCAGATTCATTTGGCCTCCGCCACGGCTTCAGCGGGCGCTGCCTCGGTCTCGCTGGAGACCACTTGGATCGCTGAACCGTCACGCACCGCAATCTTGCCTGCCGTCACGAGAGGATCGCCCTCTTTCACGCCTTCAAGAATCTCAGCGAATTCGCCATTGATGTAGCCGAGTTTGACGGGCGTGCGCACCGCTTTCTTGTCGCGCACCACATACACCGCATACGCACCGTTCTCTTCGATCAATGCTGCGCGGGGAACCGTTAGCACGGCAGCGCGCTGGTCATGAACCACATTGATGCGGCCGAACATGCCGGGGCGCAGCCCCGATTTACCGTCGAATGCACCAACAACGCGGAAAGTGCCGCTGCCTGCGTCCACCACGGGGCTGATGCGGTCTACCACGCCAGTGAATTGCTGGCCTGGAAGCGCATCGACCACCATCTGAATCGGAAGCCCAGCCTTCATCGTGGCCAACTGACGCTCGGGCACGTTGAGGACGGCCTCAAGTCGTGAGTTATCGATGATGCGATAGACCGGCGAGTTCACGTTGATCAGGTTGCCCGGCTTTGCGAATCGCTGAGCAATGACGCCGCTGATCGGTGCGGTGATCGTGGTGTAGCTCAGTTCCAGCTTGGCCAATTCGAAAGCAGCCTTGGCCGACTCGAGCTCGAAGCGCAGCTGATCGTTGCTCTCGGTGCTGACCAACTTGCGGTCAAACAGCTCTTTCGAGCGCTCGTAGTTGTTCTGCAAACGGCGCATCGTGGCCTCGGAGCGGGCCGCCTCGAGTCGCGCACGCTCTGGGTCGAGCTGCGCAAGGGCTTGGCCGGCAACCACTTGGTCGCCCTCTTCCACCAGTACGCGGAGGAGCACGCCATTGGTTTTCGCCACAACCTGCGCGTCGCCGGGAACCTCAAGGTTGGCAGTGCCGGCATAGCTGGCAGCAATGGCGCGTCGAGCGACCGTGGCCACTTCCACTGGAACGGCCTCGACCTTGTCGGCAGCCTTGCCCGAGCCATCAGCCTCGGTCTGGGCATCGGATTCATCGGCCTCGCTGCCGGGCTTGCCGCCGCATCCGGACAGTGCGAGCGCCAGCACGATGGCCGACATCAGGGGCAACATGGCGGGGAAACGGGGGCGTGAGGTGGGGCTCGAGGTCATGGCGTAGGTCACAGGTGTGCTGGTTGCATACAACAGTACGCATCGGTCTTCACAAAGGGATGTGCCATGAGTCAGGATGACCATGGATCGATTGAGCGGTGCGTCACAGCAAGGTCACGCGACTTGCCGCCATTCATCTGCGCCACAGACTGTCGCAAGCCTTGAGCGGGTGGCTATAATCCGCGCGTTCGCTGTCATGACCGCGTGTTGCCGTTTTTTCGGCAGCCGCCCAACCTGGATCGACTGATGCGCCGACTCCTCTCTTCCGCTCTGTGCGCAGGCCTTGTCCTCGCCGCCAGCCCCCTGTTTGCTGCCGGCAACCCCGAGACGGGCAAGCTACTCACGTACACCTGCGCGGGCTGCCACGGCATTCCCGAGTACCGCAATGCCTACCCCAGCTACCACGTGCCCAAGATTGCGGGTCAGAACGAGGCCTACTTGGTCAATGCCCTCAAGGGCTACAAGAGCGGTGATCGCCAGCATCCGACCATGACTGCCCAGGCGACCAGCTTCTCCGATCAGGACATCGCCGACATCGCGGCCTATCTCGCCGCCCAGAAGGCCAAGTAAGGAATGCGCGCCATGACCTCTCCCAAGTTCCTCGCCCTGCTTGGCCTGCTCTTCGCAGGCACCGCCATGGCCGTTGGCGCCCCCAAGGGTGACGCGGCTGCAGGCAAAGCCAAGTTCGAAGCGACTCCCCAAGACGGCCAAGCCTGCGCCAGCTGCCATTTGGAAGCCGGCACCAAGTCGATCGACAACAACACGCCCCTCTTGGCTGGCCAGTACGCCGACTACCTCGAGAAGTCCCTAAAGGACTATCGCTCGGGTGCGCGCGTCAACGTCTTGATGAATGCACAGGTCGGAGTAGATGGCACCAACAAGCTCACCGATGCAGACATCGCCAACATTGCCGCTTACTTGGCTTTGCAGCCGGGCACCGTGCACATTTACAAGCAGTAAGCAGCGCCTCCAGCGCTGAGCTTATGGAAGCCCGGCCTCGCGCCGGGCTTCGCCGTTCTGGGGCTCCACACACAGGTGTGCAAGGCTGTCGAGCACGCTGGCGACCACGGCAGGGTCTTCCGCATTCTCCAGTTTCTCTCGCAGTTCGCGACACTGCACGCGGTGGGAACGCTCCCAAGGCGGCGGCGGTGGCCGTTGAACGATGACACCCGTTCCAGCATTGCGAACAATCGCGCACCCGCCTGCCACACCAACCACCGAGGCCTTGCAGACCAGCTTGAATTTGGAATTCAAGGGAATCGACACGGTGCCCGTCGTGGCGTTCACAGCACGCTCCAACCAGTCGGTGAGCAAACTGCTGCCCGGTTTCCATGCATGCGCAAAGGCACTCGCATTCGGCTCTAAGGCTAGCGGCCGGTAGAACACGTCGTCTTCGGTGCCATTACCCGGCGTGTAGTAGCCGGCGGTCGGCTTGGGCGGCGCGGCGGCATACATGTCCTCGTAGGGCAAGAGCGCCCGCGCGTCATCCTTGATGTAGTGGTTTGGCCGCGCCACCGGTGCGTTGCTCGCCAGAGAATTCTCGAT
>JAIXVL010000297.1 GCA_027483045.1 Lysobacteraceae bacterium | reverse complement strand
TCATCAGGATTTCGTAGAGCAGCTTCAAGAGCTCGACGTAATCGGCTTTGCCGTACTTCGGCCCCTTCAACAGGCCTAGGGTGTCAGCAATGCTGGCCTTGATGGTCTTGATGTTGTTGGAGGCAACAAATGCACCCGCGGCACCGCCGCCGATGATGAGCATTTCGATCGCCGCCGCGTTGACGATGACCATGATGTGGCCACCCGCGACGACAAAGCCGCCGAACACGCAGGCCAGGATGATGACGTAGCCGATCAGTACAAACACGTTTCCCTTCTCCGAAGCCCTGCGCGGGCACTCATCCTAGCCGAAGCCGATGGCTCTTCGGATTAGAACCGCGTCAAAAACAGCGGGGGCTAGGGACTGCCGAAGCGTTGGAGCACGTCCGGGGCCGTGGGGATGCTGAGTGCCGCTCCCTTGTGCTCCGTGGAGAGCGCGGCAACCCGAGAGGCGAGCCGCGCCGCGGCTGTGAGGCCGCTACCGGGTGCCTTAGCCAATGCAGCGGCCAAGGCGCCGTTGAAGGCGTCGCCCGCGGCCGTGGTGTCAATGGCATGGACCTGAGGCGTGCTGATGCGCCAGATTCCCCCCTCGGTGGCCGCCCAGCGGCTGCGAGGGCCGATGTGCAACGCGCTACCCGCTGCCCCCAAGGTGACCAGCACAGCGGGTGCGCCTAAACCTTCGCAAAGAGCCGCCAGAGTGTGATCAGGAAGCCGACCAACTTCGCTTGCAGCGATGCTGCTGCCGCAGAAGCGCGCCAGCAAAGTGGCGAATTCAGTTTCGTTAGGCGTGATCAGATCGACCGCGCCCAGCAGCTCGGAATCAAGCTCTGCATGGACGGGTGCTGGATTGAGCAGGATGCAGGCCCCGCTGTTGCGCCCTGCGTCTGCAGCGGCGCGCATGGCGCCGATCGGCCCTTCCATGGGCATCAGCAGCACATCGCTAGGGTGAAGGTCGCTCAGGTGCGTGTGGACGTGCTCAGGCGCGAGGCGCTCGTTGGCTCCAAGCGCCACCACGATGCTGTTGCGCCCATCGCGATCCACCCAGATGCCGGCGGTGCCGGTGGCCACGTCGTGGAGTACCTGGCACCGCGCATCGATGTTCTCGGCGCGCGCAAGGCGCTTCGCTTCCTCTGCCAAGCTGTCATCGCCTAGGGCGCAAACGAAACGCGTGGCGGCCCCTTGTCGCGCTGCGGCTATGGCTTGGTTGAAGCCCTTACCGCCCGGACCGGTGCGAAACGCATGGCCGCGCAGGGTTTCGCCCGGCAGCGGCAGTGCGTCGACTTCCCACACCAAGTCTTGGTTGTAGCTGCCGACAACGAAAACGCGGCCGGCCATAGGCATCAATGCCAGTTGAGCATGACGCCCGCAATGGTGGCCGTCATCAGCGTGGCGACCGAGCCGCCGAGCACCGCGCGCATGCCGAAACGGGCGAGGTCGGCGCGGCGCTCAGGTGCGAGCGAACCGATGCCGCCGATCTGGATGGCGATCGAGGCGAAGTTGGCGAAGCCGCACAGCGCGTACATCAGGATGATTCGGCTCTCTTCGTTGATGGCGCCCACGCCGCTGCCGACCGGAATCTGCGACAGCTGCAGGTAGGCGATGAACTCGTTGAGCACGATCTTCTGGCCGATCAGGCCGCCGGCGATCATCGCGTCGTCCCACGGAATGCCGATGACCCAGGCGATCGGCGCGAGCAGGGTGCCGAGAATGGTGCTGAGGCTGACGGTCGTGCAGCCGTTCGTGCCGATCGCCGCGAAGGCGGCGTCGGTGGCGCAACGCGGGTCGTTGCCGCTGTTTAACCACGCGGTGAGGCCGGTCCACGAGGCCGCGCCACCGATCATCGCGTTGATCAGTGCGATCAGGGCGACGAAGGCGAGCAGCATCGCCGCGATGTTGATGGCGAGCTTGACGCCGTCGGCCGCGCCAGCGGCGGCGGCGTCGATGACGTTGGCCGAGGTCTTTTCGACCTCAAGCTTGATGCTGCCGCGCGTCAGCGGCTCCTGCGTCTCGGGGATCAGGATCTTCGCGACCAGGAAGGTGGCCGGTGCCGCCATGATCGACGCCGCGAGGAAGTGCTTGGCATACAGCGCCTGCAACTCGGGGTCGGTGCCACCGAGCATCGCGATGTAGGTGGCCATGACGCCGCCGGCGATGTGCGCCATGCCGCCGATCATCATCGTCAGCAGTTCGGAGTCGGTCATCTTGCCGATGTAGGGCCGCACGGTGAGCGGCGCTTCGGTCTGGCCGATGAAGACGCTGGCGCACACCGAGGTGGTCTCGGCGCCCGAGAGACGCATCACCTTAGTGATGGCCCAAGCCATGCCCTTGACCACCAGCTGCAGGATGCCGAAGTGGTACAGCACCGCGGTGATCGCGGCGAAGAAGATCACCGTCGGCAGCACCTGGAACACGAAGATGAAGCCGAATTTGTCGGCTGTGGCGAGGTCGCCAAAGATCATCCGCGCGCCTTCGGTGGTGAAGGCCGAGAGCTTGACGAAGGCGTGCGCCGCGGCGCCGAAGATGGCCGCGCCGAAGGGCGTCAGCAGTACGAAGGCCGCGAACAGCACCTGGATGACCATGCCGGTGCCCACCAGCCGCCAGTCCACCTGCTTCTTGTGGCTGGAGAACAGCCAGGTGATGCCGACGAGGACGAACAGGCCGAAAAGGCCGAAAAGGATCTGTGACATCGGGGTGACCGGTATGGGAACCGAGGCAGGGTAGGGGGTTGCCGAGGGCGGGGCAATGGGGCCGGCCATTTGCATGGCCGGCTTCCGCGCGGCTTCAGCCCAAGCCTTTCACCGCCACCCACACGGCCAAGGCGGCGAACACCGCCGCAGCGGTAAAGCGCGCGGCCTTCAGCGGCAACTTGTCGGAGTAGCGATGGCCCAAGAGCACCACGGGTCCGTTGGCCAGCATCATGCCC
>JAIXVL010000134.1 GCA_027483045.1 Lysobacteraceae bacterium | reverse complement strand
TTCTACCACGAGATGAAGGACTCCAACGTCCTCGACAAAGTGGCGATGGTGTACGGCCAGCTGAATGAGCCGCCGGGTAACCGTCTGCGCGTTGCGCTGACCGGCCTGACGATGGCCGAGTACTTCCGCGACGACATCGACCCGGCGACTGGCAAGGGCCGCGACATCCTGTTCTTCGTCGACAACATCTACCGCTACACGCTGGCCGGTACCGAAGTGTCGGCCCTCTTGGGCCGTATGCCCTCGGCCGTGGGTTACCAGCCGACGCTCGCCGAAGAAATGGGCGTGCTGCAGGAGCGCATCACCTCGACGAAGACCGGCTCGATCACCTCGATCCAGGCCGTTTACGTGCCGGCCGATGACTTGACCGACCCGTCGCCCGCCACCACCTTCGCCCACCTCGACGCCACCGTCGTGTTGAGCCGTAACATCGCGTCGCTGGGCATTTACCCGGCCGTGGACCCGCTCGATTCGACCTCGCGTCAGCTCGACCCGAACGTGATCGGCCACGAGCACTACGACACCGCCCGCAAGGTGCAGTCGACGCTTCAGAAGTACAAGGAACTGAAGGACATCATCGCCATTCTGGGTATGGACGAGTTGTCGGAAGAAGATCGCCAGATCGTGGCCCGCGCCCGTAAGGCCGAGCGCTTCTTCTCGCAGCCCTTCCACGTGGCCGAAGTGTTCACCGGCTCGCCGGGTAAGTACGTGACCTTGAAGGAAACCATCCGTGGCTTCCGCATGATCGTTGACGGCGAATGCGACCACCTGCCGGAGCAGGCGTTCTACATGGTCGGCGGCATCGACGAGGCCTTCGAGAAGGCGAAGAAGATGGCGGCCTAAGGCCGTCATCCTCAGAGGAGCACAGGCATGACCACCACCATCCGCTGCGACATCGTGAGCGCCGAGAAAGAGATCTTCCAAGGCGAGGCCACTATGGTCGTTGCGACGGGCGAACTCGGCGAGCTCGGTATTGCGCCGCGCCACGCGCCGCTGATCACCCGCATCAAGCCGGGCAAGGTCGAAGTGACGCTGCCCAGCGGCGAGAAGCTCGACTTCTACGTCTCTGGCGGCATTCTGGAAGTTCAACCGCAGGTGGTGACGGTGTTGGCCGACACCGCCGTGCGCGCAAACGACCTCGACGAAGTGGCAGTGAAAAAAGCCAAGGAAGAAGCCGAGCGTTTGTTGGCGAACCGTGGCGAGGCGATGGAAGTTGCACAGGCTCAGGCCAAGCTGGCCGAGGCCATGGCGCAGCTGCAGGCCTTGGAGCGTCTGCGTAAGAACCTCAAGCACTGAGGTCGACGCAAGTTCTGCAAACAACGCCGGCCCAGTGCCGGCGTTTTTGTTTCATGAAATCAGCGCGTGCCTAATCTCTCGCGAGCTGAAGCGATCGGATTGCCTCTGCCGCGGCAAGCAACGCTCGCTGGTTCTCGACAGTGCGGTCGAAGTAACCCAGAAGCTCGCGGCGATGGAGTTGCATTTCGCGCCGCTCGCGCTCGGACCACCTCCCATCGGCTGCGGCCCGAACAAAAACGGGCCGCACTTCCTGCTGTTCGTACTGCGTCGCCATCAAGGTGAAGCGATTGTTGAGCTCCAGCAGCCCGGACCATCTGGCCAAGGCCAAGCGCAATGCACGATCGCTGACGATAATCACCTCGCCGTTTTGCACCATCGCTTGCGCACTGCCCGATTCCGGGTCGAACCCTGCCCAGTCGACGCTTCTCAGTGACTCTGTCATCTGATCATCAGTGAGCGCCATCAACTCTTCCAAAGAGAGTCCTTCCAGAACAGCGAGCCGCGGACGCGAAGATTCGTTGATTTTCAGGTCGGCCTGAAGAATGCGGATGTTCGATTCGAATTCGGCGGCGATGTCTTCCCGGATCTCGCGTTCAACTTGGCGTTCCTCGCGAGCCGACCACCACGACTCCGCAGCCAAGGCAACGAAAACACCGACCACGATGACGGCGAACTCCCGGAGCCAACTCAGGATTGAGCGCTTCGAAATGGTTTCGCTCTGCGAATCTTCCCTAAAGAAGCCGAGGCCAAGAAGCCACTCTCTGATGGACTTTGCCGGCATGAGCAAACCTCCCTGTCGTGTGGGTACCGCGAAGTCTATTCGATGCTTGAGATTTTCCAGCTCCCCCGCGGGGGTCGCCTAAATGTCGAGGCGCGTACAATCACGAGGTCTGAAGAGGAATGATCTGCATGAGCCCCCCACTCCACGTCGTGATCCTCGCCGCTGGCGAAGGCAAGCGCATGAAATCTGCGCTCCCCAAAGTGCTACAGCCCATCGCGGGCCGTTCGATGTTGGGCCACGTGATCGACACGGCGCGTGCGCTGGGCGCCGAGCGCATCCATGTGGTCTACGGGCACGGTGGCGAAGCGGTTCGCGATGCCTTCAAGGACGAGGCCGATTTGAGTTGGGTGGAACAGGCCGAGCGCTTGGGCACCGGTCATGCCGTGCAGCAAGCCGTGCCCGCCTTGCCGGACAACGCGCGCGTGTTGGTGTTGTACGGCGACGTGCCCTTAGTGCAGGCGAGTTCGCTGCTGCCCTTGGTGAAGGCCCCAGGCGCGCTGGCGGTGCTGGTGGCAGAGCTTGCCGATCCCACTGGCTACGGTCGCGTGTTGATCGATGCGCAGGAACGCGTGCAGGCCATAGTGGAGCAGAAAGACGCCACGCCCGAGCAGCGTGCCGTTCGTAGCGTCAACACCGGCCTGATTGCCGCCGATGCCGCCGACTTGAAGCGCTGGCTCGCCGCGTTGCGCAACGAGAACGCGCAGCGCGAGTACTACCTGACGGACGTGTTCGCGATGGCGGCCAGCGACGGCAAGGCGGCCAGCGTGGTTCGCGTGGCGGATGCCGGCGAAGTCGAAGGTGCGAACGATCCATGGCAACTGGCGCAACTAGAGCGCGTCTATCAACGCCGTTGCGCGAAGGTGCTCGCCGAAGCGGGCGTCCGGTTTGCCGACCCATCGCGCTTCGATCAGCGCGGCACGGTGCGCGTGGGCTTGGGCGTGTGCATCGATGCAGACGTGATTCTGGAAGGCGATGTGGAACTGGCCGATGGCGTGGTGATCGGGCCGTTCTGCCGTTTGAAGAACGTGCGCCTTGGCGCAGGCACCGTGATTGCCGCACACAGCGACTTGGAAGGTGTGGTTGCTGATGCGGGTTGCACGATCGGCCCGTTTGCGCGCTTGCGGCCCGGAACGCAATTGGCTGAAGGCGTGCACATCGGCAACTTTGTCGAGACCAAGAAAACCGTGCTCGGCAAGGGCAGCAAGGCCAATCATCTGTCCTACTTGGGCGACGCGATGATTGGCAGCAAGGTGAATGTTGGCGCGGGCACGATCACCTGCAACTACGACGGCGTGAACAAGTGGGTCACCACCATTGGCGACGGCGCGTTCATTGGCAGCAATAGCTCGCTGGTGGCGCCGGTGACCATCGGTGCGATGGCAACGATTGGTGCCGGCTCCGTGGTGACGAAAGATGCTCCGGAAGGGCAGCTCACTGTGGCGCGCGGGAAGCAGATGAGCATTGCTGCTTGGCAGCGGCCGGTGAAGAAGAGCTAATCACCCCGGCAGCATCAAACTCACGCACAGTCCGCCGCCTTCGCGGTTGGCCAACACGATGCGGCCTCCGTGTGCTTCGATGATTTCGCGGGTGAGCGCCAAACCAAGGCCGGTGCCGCTTCGCTTGGTGGAGTAAAACGGGACGAGCGCGTTGGCCATGACGGCTTCGCTCATGCCCGTGCCGTGATCCAGCACATCAATGCGCCAAAGATGATCGGCGTGGCGAATGTGCATCTCCACTTCGGCGGCTTCCGGACTGGCTTCCTGCGCGTTTTTGAGCAGGTTCATGAGTGCCTGCTCCAACTGCGCCGCATCGGCGGGCAGCAACGCATCAGGAAGCTTGCCCACGAGCGAGAAACTGATCTGGCTGCGCAGGCGCTCGACAAACACGGAGAGATCGATGCCCTCAATCCGCGGTGAGGGCAGCTTAGCGAAGCGCGCGTAGTCGCGAAGAAAGCCGTCAAGGTGACGCGCGCGCTCTTCGATGGTCGCGAAAACGCCCGGCAAGCGTTCAATCTGTCCGCGCCGTGCGAGTTCAGCACCGCTGTGTGCCAATGACGCCATCGGCGCGAGCGAGTTGTTCAACTCATGACTGATGACGCGAATCACCTTCTTCCACGTTTGTACTTCTTGGCGCCGCAACTCGGTCGTGATTTGGCGTAGCAGGAGCAAACGATGAACTTGCCCGTTCAGGCGAAACTCGGAGTGCGTGAGGTGATACACCTCTTCCTCCTCGCCTGTGCCCGTGCTGAACACGCCGGATTGCTCGTTCGATAGCGCCTCGGCCAATGGGCCTTGAAGCGCGAGGCAAAGCATCGAAAGCGAATGACCTTCGACGCGCCTGCCACCGCCCAGCAGCTTTCGGGCGGCCACGTTGGCGAAGACGACATGCGCGCCGCTGTCGATGAGCAGCATGGCCACGGGCGTGTTCTGCACCATGGTGTCGAGCAAGAGTTCGCGCTGAACAAGGCTGAGGTGCTTTTCGCGCAGGGCGTGGCCAATGGCGTTGTGCCCTTCCACGAGATCAGCCAACTCATCGTTCTTCGGCCAACGCAGGCCAAAGCTGTAGTCGCCGTCGCGATAGCTGTACGCCGTGCCTTGAAGCGCACGGAACAGCGAGAGCATCGGCGAGAGCCATGACGAAATTCGCCATGCAAGAAGAAGCGCGCCCAGGCCTATGCCGAGCCCACCGGCAAGCCAAGGGTCATCAAGCCAATGCTCCAGCAGTAGCGCGGCAACGGCGGTAGCAACGAGGATGGGCAGCACCCGAAGCGCAAGCTGCGCCGCAAGCGAGCGCCGCCATGCGCTCATGGCGTGTTGTCCCGCGGAATGCCCAGCCGCTCCAAGCGACGATAAAGCGCCTGGCGCGAAAGCCCAAGCTCGGCCGCTGCTTGCGCGAGAACGCCGCGGTGCCGGCGCAATGCGGCTTCGATCACCGTGCGATCAAGACTGTCGTTTTCCGTGGGCGTGCTCAGCGGCGCAGCAGGAAGGTGCAAGGTCTCTGCATGGATGTCGTTGCTGCTCGACAACAATGCCGCGCGTTGCATGCAGTTCTTGAGCTCGCGCACATTGCCCGGCCACGCGTGAGAAGCAAGCGTGCGCTCCGCGTCTTTGCTCAAGCGCTTGCCGGTGCCAGAAAGAAAACTCTCCGCCAAGGGCAGCACATCGAGCGGACGTTGCGCCAAAGGCGGGATGCGCACTTCGATGACATTGAGCCGGTAGAACAGGTCTTCTCGAAAGCGCCCCTCGCGAATCATCTGCGGAAGATCGGCATTGGTAGCGCTGATCACACGCACTTTGACTTGCCGCTCGCGATTGCTGCCCAAGCGCTCAAAGCGGCCGGTTTCCAGAACGCGCAATAACTTCATCTGCCCGGCAAGCGGGAGGTTGCCGATTTCGTCGAGGAAGAGCGTGCCGCCATCAGCCGCCTCAAACTTTCCTTCGCGTGCTTTCTGCGCGCCGGTGTAGGCGCCGGCTTCAGCGCCGAACAACTCTGCTTCAATCAGATCGGCAGGAATGGCGCCGCAATTCAGCGTGACAAACGGCCCGCTGCGCACCATCGAGTTGGCTTGGATGACCTCAGCGATTTTCTCTTTGCCGCTGCCGTTGGGGCCGGTGATGAGTACGGACACTTCCGACGCCGCCACCTGCGTGGCGACTTGCAGCACCTGCTCCATCGCAGGGTCCGCGTAAACGATGCCACGCAGATCGAAGCGGCCACCCAAGCCGGCACGGCGACGCTGCTCGGCCTTCTGCAAGCGCTCGAGCGCGCGCCGCGTGTCGTTCAACTCCACCAAGTTGCGCACGCTGGCCAGCAGCTTGTGGTCGTCCCAGGGCTTGCCCAGGTAATCGGCCGCACCGGATTTCATCAGTGCGACGGCCGTTTCCACTTGCGTCCATGCGGTGAGAAGAATCACCGGCATATCCGGATGACGCTGGCGCAGCTCATGGAACAGCGCGATGCCTTCTTCGCCCGAGGTCGTGTCGGCAGTGAAGTTCATGTCCTGCACCACCAGATCGATGGCTTGGTGATCA
>JAIXVL010000268.1 GCA_027483045.1 Lysobacteraceae bacterium | reverse complement strand
GGCTGTTGAAGCCGGCAACATCATCGTCCGTCAGCGCGGCACCGAGTTCCATCCGGGTGCAGGCGTGGGCATGGGCCGTGACCACACGCTATTCGCGTTGGTCGATGGCAAGGTCGATTTCGCGGTGAAGGGCGCCAACAAGCGTCGCACCGTGAGCGTCGTCAACGCCGAGTAATTCGGTGGGGCAATGCTGACCTGAACGCCCCGCTCTGGCGGGGCGTTTTGTTTTTGAGGCGCACCCGCCAAGGCGCGAGTGCCGGGAGTTCAAAGTATGAAATTCGTCGACGAAGCCGAGATCTCCGTTCATGCCGGCAACGGTGGCAACGGCTGCATCAGTTTCCGCCGCGAGAAGTTCATTCCGCTGGGTGGTCCCGACGGCGGTGACGGCGGCAACGGCGGTGGCGTGTGGTTGGAGGCTGACGAAAACCTCAACACGTTGATCGACTTCCGCCATCAGCGCGTCTACCGCGCGCAGCGCGGCCAGAATGGCATGGGCCGCGACATGTACGGCAAGGCCGGTGAAGACGTGACCATTCGCGTGCCGATTGGTACGTCGGTCTGCAACGTGGCCACCGACGAAATCATCGGTGACCTGACGGAGCATGGGCAGCGTTTGCTCGTGGCCAAGGGTGGTGACGGCGGGCGCGGCAACATCCACTTCAAGACGTCGGTCAACCGTGCGCCGCGCAAAGCCACGCCCGGCTGGCCGGGTGAAGCACGCGAGCTTCGTCTTGAGATGAAGTTGCTCGCCGACGTTGGCCTTTTGGGCTTCCCGAATGCCGGCAAGAGCACGTTTGTGCGTGCGGTGTCGGCCGCGACGCCCAAGGTTGCGGACTACCCGTTCACCACGCTGTATCCGAACCTCGGCGTGGTCAGTGTTGAGGCCTATAAGAGCTTCGTGATTGCCGATATTCCCGGTTTGATCGAAGGTGCAGCGGATGGCGCGGGTCTCGGCGCTTTGTTCCTCCGCCACGTACAGCGCACGCGTTTGTTGCTGCACCTGGTGGACATGGCGCCGATGGACGAGGGCATCGATCCGGTGGAGCAGGTCCGCGCCATCGAGAACGAATTGCGCAAGTACGATCCGGGCATGCTCGAAAAGCCGCGCTGGCTGGTCATGAACAAGGCCGACTTACTGGATGAAGATGAGCGCGATGAGCGCATCGCCGACATTCTGAAGCGCCTCGACTGGAAGGAGCCGCACTTCGTGGTTTCCGCGATCAGTCGCGAGGGCACGCGCCCGATCATGTTGAAGGTGCAGCAGTTCTTCGACGACCTGAAACAGGCGGCTGTTGAGGCCGCAGCAGACGCCGCATGGGCGGACAAGAAGCCGGAGTGAGCCTCGCGGGACATTGCGTCCCGCGGTTGCTTCATTTGGCGAGAATTTGCCAGAAGAAAACATTTCAGCAACGAAAAAAGCCGGCGAAATGCCGGCTTTTTCGTGTTGAATGATCCGCAATGAAGCAGATCATCCAGCGAAGCATTGGCCGATTAGGCCGTCTTCAGCGCCTTGATGTGGGCGTTGAGGCGGGCCTTATGGCGTGCAGCCTTGTTCTTGTGGATCAGGCCGCGCGACGAGTAACGGTCGAGGATCGGCTGAGCAACGGCGAAAGCGGCTTCGGCGCCCGAGGCATCCTTAGCGTCGAGGGCCTTGATGACCTTCTTCACTGCGGTGCGCAGCATCGAACGCTGGGCCGAATTACGTGCATTGCGGACTGCGGCCTGCTTGGCGCGCTTCTTGGCGGACTTGATGTTGGCCACGGACGGCTCCTGCGTGAAACTGGGTAAGATGCGGGACGAAAGACCGCGGATTATTCGGGAAAACCCTTGTTGCGTCAAGAACTAAGCCAGCTAGGCCGCCGGCTATTCAGGAAAAGCATGTGAAAAGGCCTGCGTTGCTCCGATCTACCGCCGTATTCAGTGCCATGACGCTCATTTCGCGCATCGCTGGGTTCGCGCGGGACATTCTGCAGGCCAGCCTTTTTGGCGCCTCAGCGGCGATGGACGCCTTCGTCATTGCCTACCGCATTCCGAACTATCTGCGCCGGGTGTTTGCGGAGGGTTCGTTTTCCTCTGCCTTTGTTCCGGCCTATTCCGCACTGAAGGAAAAGGGCGACCAAGAAGCGGTGCGTGATTTCCTTGATCACGTGGCCGGTGCCCTGTGCGCCGTGGTCGTTCTGGTGGCGGGCCTAGGCATGCTGGCGGCCCCGTGGATTGCCGCAGTTTTTGCGCCTGGCGCATTGGACGATCCGGAGCAGATCGAGCGCATCAGCGCGATGTTGCGCATCACCTTCCCGTACCTAGTGTTTATCTCGCTCACTGCTTTGGCAGGTGCGGTGTTGAACAGCCACGGCAAGTTTGGTTTGGCTGCGGTCACCCCGGTGCTGCACAACGTGGCCATGATCACCGCCATGCTGGCGCTGGCGCCCTTGTTCCACGTTCCTCCGATGGCCTTGGCTTGGGGCGTGGTCTTGGCGGGCGTGGCGCAGTTCTTGCTGCTGTGGCCGGCGCTGGGGCGCTTGGGTGTGCGGCCTCGATTCAAGCTCGATTTCAGGCACCCGGCAGTGCGCAAGGTGGGCGAATTGATGCTGCCCACGCTGTTTTCCTCATCGGTGGCGCAACTGAACCTGATTGTCGGAACCGTGTTCGCCTCCTTGCTGGTGACGGGCAGCCAGACGTGGCTCTACAACTCGGACCGGCTCAGTGAGTTTCCGTTGGGTCTTTTCGGTGTGGCGATTGGCACGGTGATCCTGCCGCATCTCTCCTCGCGACATGGCGCAGGCGATGCCGAGGGCTATGCGAAGGCCATCGATTGGGGTTTGCGGATGGTGTTTCTGGTGGGTATTCCGGCCGGCGTGGGGCTCTTCATGCTTGCGGAACCCTTGGCCTCGGCCATGTTTCAGCACGGCCGCTTTACCGCGCACGATGCCCGCATGACAGCACTGGCGCTGTCGGCCATGAGCATTGCCGTGCCCGCATTTATGCTGACGAAAGTGCTGCTTCCGGCCTTCTATTCCCGCCAAGACACGCGGACGCCGATGCGCGCGGCGATCGCAACGGTCTTCATCAACGTGGCTCTGACCGTGCTGATCACGACACCCCTCTGGTGGTTCGAGATCGATGGTGCCCATGCGGGCATTGCCCTGGCGACTGCGCTGGCGGGTATCGCGAATGCGGCCTTGCTTTGGCGTTGGCTGCACCGCGATGGGATCTACACAGCGCAAAAGGGTTGGGCGCGCTACCTGTTCCAAATACTTCTCGCGGCAACGGTGATGGCGGCCGTTCTGGGAGCCCTGCGCGTTCACTTTGGGGATTTCACAGCCATGCCTGTGACTCACCGCGTGCTCTCGGTCTTGGCCTGCGTGGTTGCCGGCGCGCTCGCCTATGCCTTGGCGCTGCTGGCAGTGGGCCTGCGGCCGCGCCAAGTTTGGGTCCATTGAGGGCCAGTGCCCCCTATAATCGGCGCACGATGAGCCAGTTGTTTCGAGATATCGAGGGCGCCACGCCGTGCCCCAATGGAAGCGTGGTGTGTATCGGTGCTTTTGACGGCCTGCATCTTGGGCATCAAGCGCTGATCGGCCGCGCCCGAGCCCGTGCGAGCGAGTTGGGCTTGTCCTTGGTGGTGGTGAGTTTCGAGCCACTTCCGCGCGAGTTCTTCAGCGCGGAGTCGCCTCCTGCGCGACTGATCCTTCCGGCGGCGAAGATTTCTGGTCTCTCAGCCTTGGGTGTCGATGCGATTGCCCTGCTGCGTTTCAATGCCGCCATGGTGGGCATGCCCGCCGCAGAGTTCGTTGAGCGCGTGCTGGTGCGTAAATGGAATGCCCGGGAAGTGTGGGTCGGTCCGGATTTCCGTTTTGGTTATCGCCGTGGTGGCGATGTCGATTTGCTTCGTTCGCTGGGCGCGCAGCACGGCTTTACGGCGCACGCCTTGCCCTTGGTCGAAGATGAGGGAGAACGTGTGTCGAGTACCGCGGTAAGGGCAGCGCTCGCTGAGGCTGATTTTTCGCGGGCGCGCGTGCTGCTTGGGCGTCCCTATGGCATCGGCGGTCGCGTGGTACGCGGCAAACAGCTAGGCCGAACGCTGGGGTATCCCACCGCCAACTTGAAGTTCGGTGGGAAGCGCCCGCCAACCCACGGAATCTTCGCGACCTGGGTGCATGGCGTGGGCGAAGCGCCTTGGCCCAGCGTGTCGAGTCTGGGCACGCGGCCTACGGTGAACGGCAAAGAGCCTCTGCTCGAAGCGCATTTGTTTGATTTTGATGGCGATCTGTACGGGCGCCGTTTGCATGTCGAGTTCGTCGCCAAACTTCGCGAAGAGCTCAAGTTCGATGGGTTGCCCGCGCTCATCGAACAAATGGATCGCGATGCCACACAGGCGCGCACCATCCTTTCAACCCATTCCAGGTAAAGAAGCCGTCGCCGTGAGCAAGGACTACAAGAGCACCATCTCGTTGCCAGATACCGCGTTTCCGATGCGCGGTGACTTGCCCAAGCG
>JAIXVL010000224.1 GCA_027483045.1 Lysobacteraceae bacterium | reverse complement strand
ATTGAAGGTGTGCGGGCCACTGAGCACAGGCAAACCCAGTGCCGCTGGCTCAAGAAGGTTGTGGCCGCCCACATCGGAAAGGCTGCCCCCCACAAAGGCCACGTCCCCTGCCGCAAGAAAGCCCGGCAGCTCGCCCAAACTATCGATCAGAAACACATCGCAACGCGCATCCGGGCTTCGCTCGACACTGCGACGATGGAGCACCAAGCCCGCGTCGGTGATGCGCTCGGCGACTGCGTTGAACCGCTCTGGATGTCGTGGCGCCCAGAGCAGCAACGCACCGGGATGGGTTTCGCGAAGAAGAATGTGGGCTTCGAGTACGGCCGCTTCCTCTTCGCCGTGCGTGCTGGCCGCCACCCAAATGGGGCGGTGTCCGCAGTGATGGCGCCATGCCAAGGCTTCCTCTCGCGAGGCTTGCGGCAGCGGTTGATCAAACTTCAGATTGCCCGTCACTTCGATGTGCACGCGGTCACCTGCCAGCACGCGAAAGCGCGCGGCGTCCGCTTCGCTTTGTGACGCAATCAGGCGCACACCCGAAAGCGCCAAACGGATCAACGGCCCCATCCAGCGGTAGCCGCGCATAGAGCGTTCGGAGAGACGCGCATTGGCAATCACCACGGGCACATCGCTGCGTGCGCAGGCGACAAAAAGATTCGGCCAAAGCTCCGTCTCGATGACGATCGCGATGGATGGTCGTACGCGCTCCAGAAAGCGCCGCACCATGCCATGCAGGTCGTAGGGCAAGTACACGTGGTGCACTTCGTCGCTCCACAGCGCGCGAACCCGCGCCGAACCGGTGGGCGTAATGGTGGTGATGAGCAGAGGGCGTTTTGGGTAACGCTTGCGCAGCGCATTCACCAAGGGAATGGCGGCATTGACCTCGCCCACCGAAACGGCATGCACCCACAAAGCACCCGGCGCCAATTCGGGAAGGGAATCGAGCTGTGCGTAACGCTCGCTCCAGCGCAAAAGGTACTCACGCTGCCGTAGGCCCCGCCACACGAGGTGGTAGAGCGTGATGGGCACGAGCAACCACAGCAGCGCGGAATAGAACGCCAGCAGCAAACGCCGGCCAAGGCTCAGAGACATGGCTGAAGGTTAGCAGGGGCGGCGCGGCCCGCGCTGCCATGGCTGCGTTCGGCACCTACAATAAGGCCCATGCCTTCGCCTTCTGCCACCTCTGCACGTCTTTGGTCTCCCTCGCATTGGCCGACCTGGCTCGGCATCGCCCTGGGCTGGTGCGCTGCTCGCATCCCTGCCGCGCTTCAGGCGGGACTCGGCCGCAGGCTCGGGCATCTACTGTGGTTCGCGCTGCCGAAACGTAGCCGCGTGATCGAGGCCAATCTCGCGCTCTGCTTTCCCGAACTGAGCCCCGCCGAACGGCTGGCGCTTGCGCGCGAAAACATGGCGCAGACGGGCATGGGCGCGTTCGAGTTCTTGCGCGCTTGGTGGGGGCGCGTCAGCGAAGGTTCGCCGCGCTACACGGTGAGCGGTGTCGAGCATCTGCAGGCCATCCGCGAGCAAGGACGTGGGGTGCTGCTGGTGTCGGCACACTTTGTTCACTTGGAGTTGTGCGCGCGCTTGCTGTGCGCCCATGTGCCGGTGGCGGGCATGTACCGTCCGCATCGTGGCGCAGCCATGGAATGGGCAGTGAAGGCCGGGCGCTTGCGCTATGCCTGTGCCATGTTTTCACGGGATGAGTTGCGGCCAGCCCTGAAGCACCTGAAGAGCGGCGGTGTGCTTTGGTTCGCGCCTGATCAAGAAAGCCGCAAAGGCGACAATGTGTTTGTGCCGTTCTTCGGCCACCCTGCGTCAACGCTCACGTCAACGCACCAGTTGGCGCGGCTCTCTGGCGCTGCCGTCTGTGTGTTCTTTCACGAGCGTTTGCCCGATGGCAGCTACCGCCTTGAAGTGCAGCCACCGCTGGCCGACTTCCCCAGTAACGACGCCACGCAAGATACCGCGCGGGTGATGGCGGCATTCGAGGCGATGATTCGCCGATCGCCTACGCAATACCTGTGGTTGCACAAACGCTTCAAGACGCAGCCGGAAGGCGCGCGCGGCGATCTTTATCGCAGTCCGTAGGCGTCTCTGACCTCACGCAACATCGGCGTTGCCGAGCGGGCCGGGCTCACGCGCCATCAATGCGCCGGCATACAGTGCCGCGAGCAGCAAGGTCACGCTGCCCCAGAACGTCGAGTACACCGCCAAATGCGTGTTGAGCGGGAAAACAGTGACGGCGAGCGCGAGGGCTGGTGCAGCGGCGCGGTGCCTCGCTTCAAGCGACGCATAACGCCACGCGCGCAGCGCTAAGGCAACCGTCGCCAACCACAGCATCAAGCCAATGAGCCCTGTTTCGGCCAGGATTTCGAGCACGATTTGGTGCGCGTGGAAGGCACCCGCCCTGCCCCACTTCACGAACTGGTCGTTTGGCTCGGCATAAGCCTTGTAGGCCACTTGAAAGTTATCGGTGCCCACACCCGTGAGCGGATGGTCGATGATGATGCGCATGGTGGTTTGCCAGAGCACCAAGCGGCCAGAAAGCGCGAAGTCCAAACCTTGGGCTTTCATGTCCATGACCGCCAGGCTGCGTTCAATCCGCGGCCCAAGGAAAGTACTGAAATTCGCAGCCAGAAAAACAGTGAGCACACCGCCGCCGATGAGGCCGATGCCGGTGCGCTTCCAACCCCAGTGCTGCAGGCCGGCGACCAAAATCACCAAGCCATACGTGAGCCAAGCCGCTCGCGCGCCGGCAAGCAGCACCACCACACCCACGGCGCCCGCGGCCAACAGCCACGGCAGCACACCCAGACGCGCGGCCGGAAGCAGAACAAAGGGCGACAAGCTCGCCAGCACGATGCCGAGCTTCAAATTGTCTGCGCCAAAGATTCCGGATAAACGATCGGCGATGGCTGGCCCACCCAGACTGTGGCCAGTCAGCGCTTGCAACAGGCCATCCGCGGTCCAAATCGCGATGATCACGGCAAGACCCACGCCGACGATGCGGCGCCCCTTCACGGTCGCCATGGCCATGGCCGCTAACCAAAGAAACGGCAGGTAGCGAAGATCTTTTGCCACCTCAATCGCGGTGTGCGAGCGATCAATGGCGCCTGCGAGCGAGAGCAATTGCGGCAACCAATAGCCTACGAACAGCATGGACGTCAGGGCCCATGCTTCGTGGCTGAGAGCGCGCATGCCGCCGCGAAAACGCGCGGAAGCCAGTAAGCCGAACCCCAGTACCGCCCCCAAGGAAAGCACGACTTCGGCCACACCACGCCATGGCCAGCAGGCCACCTGCAGCAACACCCACCAAGGGGCGAGCCGGGCGAGGCGTTCAACCAGCGAGTCGCGCATAAAGCTCCAAGGTGGTCTTTTGCATGGCGTCCAAGGTGTAGGGGAGAGTAGCCGGAACCGCTGCAGGTTCCTCAAGCAAGCGCTGCGCCGTGCTGACGAGGGCCGCGGAATCACCCAGTGCCACGCACCCGGGCGCATACAACTCCGAAAGCAATTCGCCCACGCCACCATGCGCCCAACCCAATACCGGTGCGCCGATCGCCAGCGCTTCGATCACGGTGCGGCCAAAGGCTTCGGGCTTATCCGACAACTGCAGCACCAAGTCACTCGCTGCGTAAGCTTGCTGAACATCGGAGCGCGGCGGCGAAACATGCAACGCAGCGTCAATGCCAAGGGCCTGCGCCTGTGCGCGCAACTCGGCCACATACTTTTCGCGCCCCGGCTCCTCGGTACCCAAGAGCCACAGCGCGGCCACAACGCCTTGCGCACGGAGGCCTGCCAACAGATGCAGAGCATAGACGTGGCCTTTCAAACGGGTGCCGCGGCCAGGCATGAGCAAAAGCCGCGTGTCCGCTTGCAAACCCAACTCCGAGAACACTGCTGCGCGCGCGTCGGTATCGGGGTGAGGGCGGCGCGGAAACTCCGATGGATCGATACCGCGCGGAATCACCTGCATGCGCTTCTGCACCTGAGGCCAATGCTGCAGCACATGCGCACGCACGGTGTTCGACACCGCAATCACCGCATCGCCCTTCGTCATCACACCGCTGTAGGCTCCGGGCGAATTCAAGCCATGCACCGTGGTCACCCAGTGCGGACGCGGATGGATGCCGCGCATCGCCGCCAATCCCAGCCATGCGGGCAAGCGCGATCGCGCATGCACGATGTCGGGGCGAAGCTGCTGAAGAAGGCGACGCAGGGCAAACACGCGCAAAGGCGTGGCCAAGGATTTCTCGCCAATCGCCAAGGTGTGGTGGGTGCTGCCTTCGGCTTCCAAACGCGACACCAATCGACCGCCGGCAGAAACCACGTGCGAGGCATGCCCTGCAGCGACCAAGGCGCGACCGATTTCGAGAGTGGAGCGCTCAACGCCGCCGGAATGCAGCGCCGGCAAGAGCTGGACGACCGTCAGGCGGCGCACGCGCCCGTTCTGCCCGTCAATCAGCGAGAACGTATTTGGCGCCGCAATAGGGGCAAATCGACGTGCCGCCTTCGTCTTCGATGGGCAGGTACACGCGCGGGTGCGAGTTCCACAAACGCATGTCCGGCGTGGGGCACGAGAGCGGCAAGTCGGCGCGATGCACCGTGTACACACGCTCGGTGTTGGCAGCTTTTTGGGCGGTAGCGTCGCTGGGAAGCATGGCGGGCAACTCGAACGGCAAGGCGCTCATTCTATCGCGCCCGCCGAGCAGGCGGCATGCCCTAACGCGGCAGATCGAAGACCAGCAGGTCGGCACCAAACGAGGACACCAGTACTTGGGCGCGCTCATCCATCAGCCCCAAGCCATCGCCCGCGCGCAGGAAACGGCCGCCAAGTGCGGCCTCGCCACCCACCACCTCGACCCAAAGCGCACGTTCCGGCGTGGCGGCCAAGGCCAACGTGCCGCCCGGCGCTAAGGCGTGGCGCTGCACTTTGCCGTCGACGTCCCAGAGCAAGGGCGCCTCGGCGTCGGCCACGATGCGCTCCTGCCCGAAGGTCGGCGCGACAACGCTCTGCGCAGGCGCCGCATTGCTGTGACGCGGCTGCACCCAGGCCTGCAACAGCTGGAGCGGCTTCTCGGCGGACAGGTTTTCTTCGGCCACATCGATGCACGCACCCGCAGCGGTACAGACCCACTGCCCAATCGACAACGGCCCACTGTCTCCGGCTTGCGATGCAACGCGATAGGTTCCCGACAGCACCAAGGTGAGCAGCACCATGTTGGCGCGACGCGCGGCGGGGAGCGCAACGCCCGGCGCAATTTCCACCCGATTCAGTACGCGTAAGGCCGCAAAGCCCAGCCACTGGGCGTCGAAGGCCGAGCCAAAACTGAAGGCCGCTAAGCCACTGAGGCCCGGGTCGAGGATGCGGCCGCGCTCGGCGGCAGGTCGGAAGGCAAGCATGCGGCGATTGTGCCGTGTGTGGCCCCACAAACAACAACGGGCCCGAAGGCCCGTTGCTGGAAACACCGAAGAAACGCGCGATCAGTTCGCTGCAGGCAGCGTGCGATTGAACTCGGTTTCGATGCGGATCTTCACTTCAGCGCCGACGGCCGGCGCGTACTTGTCCATGCCGAACGCGGTGCGGTCCAGCGTGGTCGAGGCCGAGAAGCCCGCCACTTCCACCGTCGGGCGGAAGGGGTGCTTATCGACTTTGTTCAAGCGCACATCGAGCACCACCGGCTTGGTGTTGCCCAGCAAGGTCAGGTCGCCGGTGACCTTCAGCATGTTGTTGCCGGCGTCTTCCACTTTGGTGCTCTTGAAGGTGATGGTGGGGAACTGCGCCACGTTGAAGAAATCCGCGCCGCGCAGGTGCTCATCGAAATCGGCCTGATCGGTGTTGATGCTGGCCGTGTCGATGGTGACGTTGACCGATGAGTTCGCCACATTGGCGCGGTCGTAGCTCAAGGTGCCGTCGTACTTCACGAACTCGCCGAAGCTTTGCGAGAAGCCGAGGTGATTGATCTCGAAGCCGATGTAGGTGTGGCCGGCGTCGAACTTGAACTCATCAGCGGCAAAGGACGGCGCGGCGAAACCAGCGGCGAGCGCAAGCGCGAGGAAGGTCTTTTTCATGGGATTCTCCAAACTGGGTTAAGGGGCGGAGCAATTGAACTTGGGAAAGGCACCTTGGCCGGAAGCCAAAGCCCGACAACGCACTCAGGCGATTTTTGCCGCCTCGTCAAACGACAGGCGCGGCGAACGCGGGAACATACCTGCGACATCGCCGTAACCCAGATTGATCAGGAAATTGGATTTGATGGTGGTGCCTGCAAAAAACGCTTCATCGAGCTTGGCCGCATCAAAACCCGACATGGCGCCGGTATCCAAACCCAAGGCACGTGCTGCCATAAGCAGGTAGCCGCCTTGCAGCGTGGCATTGCGGAAAGCCGTGCTTTGAATCAGCGCATCGTTGCCAGCGAACCAGCTGCGCGCGTCGGCATGTGGGAACAACTGCGGCAACTTGTCGTAGAAGGCCATGTCTTGCGCCACGATGACCGTAACCGGCGCGCTCATGGTCTTGTCGATATTGCCCGGCGCCAACGTGCCCTTCAGTTTGGCCTTGGCCTCGGCGGACTTCACAAACACGAAGCGCGCAGGCGAGGAATTGGCGCTGGTGGGCGCCCACTTGGTGAGCTCATAGAGCTCGTGCAGAAGAGCATCCGGCACATCCTTCGCCTGCCATGCATTGTGCGTGCGGGCTTCGCGAAAGAGTTGGTCGAGGGCGGCGGCATCAAGGGTGTGCGACATGGGGGTTCCTGTTGGGGGCGGTGCAATGGAACGGGAGTATGGGCCTGCGGCCTTTGAGCACCATGCTCGCCAGTGCAACAAGCCGTTGTGATCATTGAAACAACCGCGCTCGCCGCATCGGTGGCTAAACTCCACCGTTATGGATGCACAGCCCCCCTCCACATGCTTGGCGTTGCACGACGGTCGCGCCGGCAATCGCCGGCAAGCCGTGGCTTTGGCCGAGGCACTGGGCCTTCCGTTCTCTGAGTGCGTTTTGCAGCCACGCACCCCGTGGCGCTGGGCCGCACCTCGCCTGCTGCCGGGCTCGACGCACGCATTCGGCTCCGCGTTTCAGGCGGCTTTGGCTGCGCCGCCCATCGTCGCGATTGGCTGCGGGCGGCAAGCCGCATTAGCCACCCGCCTGCTGCGTCAACGCGGCGCGCGTGCGGTCCAGATTCTCGACCCGCGCCTGCCCACGCATCATTGGGATCTGGTGATTGCCCCGGCGCACGACCAACTGAAGGCGCCGAATGTGTGGTCGCCGCAGGGCAGCTTGAATCCGATTACGCCGCAGTGGATCGCGGATGCTCGCGCGCGCTTTCCCGAACTTGGCGTGCGAACGGGGCCACGCACCACCGTGCTTATTGGTGGGCCCACCGAGGCAACGCGCTGGGACGTTCGCGCGATCGACAGCCTGATCGACATGCTGCAGGTGTGGCAGGCGCGCGATGGTGGCTCTGTATCCGTCGCCTGCTCACGGCGCACACCGGGCGCAGTGGTTCGGCACCTGCGCCGCCGGCTGCCGCAAGGCACCTTGCTTTGGGCCAGCGATGCCGATGGTGCCAACCCCTACGCAGGCCTGCTGGCCTGGGCAGACCGCATCGTGACCACGCCTGACTCAGCGAACATGATCAGTGAAGCCGCCTCCACGGCTGCTCCGCTGTGGATTGCATTTCCCGGCTATGCGAGTGGCCGCGTCCGCCGCTTGGTCGACGACGCCTTGTCATCGGGGCGGTCGCGAGCGTTCGGCCCGGAGGCTGCGCATGGCACCTTCCAACCGTGGCAGGAAACTGCACGTGTTGCCGCCGCACTGAATGCGTGGCTACGGACTCAAGCGCTGCCCGAAGGCGCGGCCGGTAATGCCCTGAGCCACACGGAAACATCGACCTCCATTTGAGTGCGCAGCACCCGGCGAGGACGGCGATCAAGCGTGCACCCCAGCGATAACTCGGCCAAGGCCCTATGCGCCAAACGCATGCCTTCCGCGCTGGCTGGGTCGAGATGCTGCGAAGTGACCAAGGCGGCCAGCACATCCGCGCTGTGCCGCGGTGCCAGCAAGGATGGGCACGCCGCCGAGTGCTGCAAGACCTGCTGCTGAAGAAAGAACTCGAGATCGACCAAGCCGCCTTCGCCTTGCTTCAAATCGAAGTGAGCGGCATCAGAACGATCCAACTCACGGCGCATGCGCTCACGCATCTGCGCCACCTCGGCAGCGAGCGCGGCGGCGTCACGCGGCCGCTGCAGGATCTCGCTCCGCAACGCATCTAACTCTCGCAGAAGTCCCGGCGAACCCGCCAAGGGCCGCATGCGCACCAAGGCCTGATGCTCCCAAGTCCACGCACGCTCACGCTGATAGGCCACGAAGCTGTCGAGGCCCACGACCAGCAAGCCTTTCGCACCATCCGGGCGCAAACGCACATCCACTTCGTACAGCTTGCCTGCCGCGGTGGCCGTATCAAGCAAGGCGACCAGCTTCTGCGCCAAACGCAAGTAGTAGCGACCGGCATCGAGCGGCCGCGGGCCATCCGACACCGCGCTCGCTGATGCGCCGTGCACAAACACCAGATCAAGGTCGGAGGCAAAGCCCAGCTCACGCGCGCCGATGCTGCCGTAGCCCAACACTGCAAAGCCGCCGTCGGCAACGCGGCCGTGAGCGCGTTCGATTTCGCGTGTGGCTAAAGCCAGTGCAGCGTGCAACACCGCTTCTGCAACCTGCGCCAGCGCGCGCGTCGCCGCCACAGCATCGATGCGCTTCGAGCGCCACGCCATGCCAATGCGGAACGCCAAACTGTGGCGGCGCTCATTCAGCGCAAGCAATGCAGCTTCGCTGTCTTCGTGTGCGGGCACCACGCCGGCAATGTCCGCCACCAGTAGCGAAGGCTCGGGCAAGGGGCCTGCCGCGCGCACATCCAGCAACTCATCAAGCAAGAGCGGATGCTCGGTGAGGCGCTCGGCCAGCAAGGCGCTGCCCGAACAAATCGCCGCCAATCGCTCCAGTGCTGCGGGCTGCTCGGCAAGCAAGGCGAAGTAACTGCTACGCCTGCCGATGGCGGTGAGCAACGCAATCACCCGCACCAAACCGGCATCCGGCGAAGGACTAGCGGCGGCCTGCAGAATCAGCGCCGGAACAATCTGGTCGAACCAACCTTGCGCGCGCTCCGACAAGCTGCGACGCAAGGCCGACGCCGCCAATCGCCGAAGTGCCTCATCGGCCGCCTCGGCATCGGCGAATCCAGCCTCGGCAAGCACACGAGCTTCGCCCGCTTCTGGCAGCGCGCGCCAATAACTCGCAATGGGCGATGCATCGGGAGCGCTCTTGCGCCGCTCGCCCAATACCGCAGCAAACTCGGCGCTCACCACATCGCGATGGCCTTGAAGCTGCCGCTCCAAGGCCTGTGCGTCGGTAAAACCCAAGCCACGCGCCACGCGCAGGCGATCCAGCGCATCCGCAGGCAGCGCATATTCCTGCGCATCGCGCAGCATCTGCACGCGGTTCTCCACGCGACGCAGGAAGCGATATGCCTCAGCCAAACGCTGCGCGGTGGCTTCAGGCAAATGCCCGGCCGCCGCCAAGGCCGAAAGCGCAGACAACAGGCCGCGTCGTCGCAACGCGGGTTCACGCCCACCGCGAATCAACTGAATGGCCTGCACCAAGAACTCGACTTCGCGAATGCCGCCCGGCCCGCGCTTCAAGTCGTCGCGCATGTCCTTGCGCTCGACTTCCGCGCTGATCATGGCCTTCATCTCGCGCAGCGAATCCAAGGCGGTGAAATCGAGATAGCGCCGATAGATGAAGGGCCGAAGCGTGTCGATCATCGCTTCACCTGCAGCAAGGTCACCCGCCACCGGCCGCGCCTTCAACCACGCGTAGCGCTCCCAATCGCGACCTTCGCGTTGGAAGTAGGCTTCCATCGCATCGAAGCTGAGCGCCAAACGCCCGCTGTCGCCGAAGGGGCGAAGGCGTAGATCAACACGATGGCTGAAGCCTTCTGCCGTCACATCACCCAAGAGCTGCGCGAGACGTTGCCCCAAGCGCACGAAGTAGGGCTCAGCATCGACACTTCGCGCGCCATCGCTGCTGCCGCCGCGGGCATAGGCGTAAACCAGATCAACATCGGAAGAGAAGTTGAGCTCGCCGCCACCCAACTTGCCTAAGGCGAAAACAACCAAATGCTGCGCTCGGCCGTCTTGATCGCGTAGTGCACCAAAGCGCGGCGAAAACTCGGCCTCGGCCTGCACAAGAGCCGCACCGATGGCCTGCTCGGCAATGCGCGTGCTGCCGAGAAGCGTGGCCTCTACGCCATCGACACCATCCACATCACGTGCGATCAACACGGTTGATGCCGCACATCGCCAGCGGCGCAAACCGGCCATGGCGCCTTCTGGATCGGCGGCACTCAAGGCCGGCATGACCGGCATCTGATGGCGCGAGGTCAGCAACGCCGGTTGCCGGCGCAGTGTGTCGAGTGCGAAATCCGACGCCACCGCCAACGGGCGCAAGGACTCGCGCTGGGTCGCATCCAAGGGCGTCAGCTCGGCGAGTGCATCAAGGCGACGCTCCACCAGAGCAGCGAGTGCCGCCTCATTCTCGGCCGGCGTAGCAGAACTCATCGACGCACACTCCAACACGCAGACAAAAAAGAACCCGCAAGGCCAGAGCGCTTGCGGGTTCGTGCTCCCTCCCCCACGTCGGAAGCGCCTTCATCGTGTAGCGCGCAGCAGTCGCTTTGCACGTTGCAGTGCAGCATACGCAGGCCTCAACCCATCCAAGCCAGCAAAAGCGTGGCCAACCCGAGGAAAAAACCCATGCTGCACACATCGGTGAGCGTGGAAAGAATGATGGCCGAGGCGGTGGCCGGGTCGGCTCCGATGCGCTTCAGCGCGAGTGGAACGCTGGCTCCAGCAACGCCGGCCAGTGCGCAGCTGGCAGTCATGGCCACCAGAACGGTCAAGGCCAGCACCGGCATGTCGGCGCGATCACGCGCAATGAAGGCCATGGCTGCAGCGGCCAGAACGCCCGTGCCCAATCCATTGAGAAAGCCCAGCCACGCCTCTTTGCCGATCAAGCGACCCAGCGGCACGCCGCGTAGCTCGCCCAAAGTCATGCTGCGCACCACCACCGCCAGCGATTGCGCACCCAGATTGCCGCTCTGCCCGGCCAGCACCGGCAGGAACATGGCCAGCACCACAATCTCGTTGATGGTGTCCTGAAAGAAACCCACCACACCCGCGGCCACAAACACCGTGCCGAGGTTGAGCAGCAGCCAAGGATGTCGAAAGCGAAACGAGCGCGTCCACGGCGTGGCCAAGCGCTCTTCCTTCTCCACACCCACCATGGCGCCGGCTTGCGCCGAGATTTCGAAGGCCTGCTGCTCGAACAGGGCCTGCCCTCGCACTTGGCCTACTAAGCGGCCATTCGACTCGCACACCGGGTACACCGGGTAGTGGCGCTGCACCACCTCGCGCATGGCATCCAGCAAAGTGGCCGAAGGCGAGAGCGAGAACGGGTTCCGCAGCATCACTTCGTCGAGCGTTTGTTGGCGGTCGGCGTAAAGCAACTCGCGAAAGGCCACCACGCCCTGCAAGCGGTCCTGCGCATCAACGACAAACAGGTACGTGACCATGCGCGTCTTCACCACCTCGCGCAGCAAATCGATGGCCGAACCCACGCGCGTACCTTGGGGAAACACGGCCGGCGGGTCTTCCAGCAAACGCCCTACGCTGCCTTCCGGATAGCGCTGCGCATCGGCCCAATCGGTGCCCTCGGGTGCCGCTGCCATGATCGGGCGCCGCACCTCTTCGGGCAGCTTGCTCAGGATGCGTGCGGCGCGCGCCGGCGGCATGGCGGCCAGCAAGCGTGCGGCGTCGGTTGCATTCGCACGCGTGAGCAGGCCCACCATCGACTGCGTATCGAGCCTCTGCGGGTCTTGCTCCGCGTGATCAGTCTTCGTGGCACCCACCATGCCCGTGCTCCGCTTCGGAATGCGCTAAGGCTATCGCGGCCGAGCGCAACGCAGAGCATCCAGCGGCATCGAACGGTTCAGTCGGAACCCCAGGCCACTGACAAAGGAATACGGGCAGCCTTTGCAACGGAGCGTTGCCCTTAGGCACTCGCCGGCCGCCGATGACGAGCAGAGTCTGGCGTCATGAACACGCCATTCCCCACCCTGTTCGTTTCCCACGGCGCACCCACCTTCGCGCTCGAGCCCGGCGCTGCCGGTGCGGCGCTGCAGGCGTTTGCCCATGCGCTGCCCAAACCCCGGGCCGTGCTGATGCTCTCGCCGCACTGGATGACCCACGCGCTAAGTCTCACGGCAGGCGAACGCCCGCGCACGATCCATGATTTCGGCGGCTTCCCCGCGCCGCTCTATGCACTGCAGTACCCCGCATCGGGCGACGCCGCGCTGGCCCAGCGCGTGCAAGGCCTGCTGGCCGCGCAAGGGCTGGTGGCCAGCCTTGATGCGCAGCGCGGTTTCGACCACGGCGCATGGGTGCCGATGCTGCACCTGTACCCCGAGGCCGATGTGCCGATGGTGCAACTGGCCACGCCAGCGACGCTGGATGCGCGCGGTGCGGCGGCGCTCGGTGTCGCATTGCGGCCGCTGCGCCATGAGGGTGTGCTGGTGATCGGCTCCGGCAGCCTCACGCACAACCTGTACGAGCTCGACCCCTCCGCGGGCGAGCAGCCTTCATCTGACGCGGCGTTCTTCGTCGAGACCGTGAGCGCGCAGCTTGCGCGCGGTGTTGCGGCGCACGCCTTCGCCGATGCGTTGATGGCCATGCCCGGCCTCGCCCGCGTGCACCCCACGCTGGAACACCTGTTGCCTCTGCCGTTTGCACATGCGGCCGCGGGTAATGCGGCCACGGTGACGCGACTGGACGGCGGCTACCGCTACGGCGTGCTGTCGATGCACTCGTTCGTCTTCAACTGAGGATGAGAAATGGCTGAAAAAAACCCCGCATCGCTGCGGGGTTTTTCATTTCAATCAACTCGAAGACTCAGTTCGTCTTCGGCGCGTTCTGCTCTTCAAACCACTTCTGCACTTGCTGGTACCAGAACACCGAGTTCTGCGGCTTCAGCACCCAATGGTTCTCGTTGGGGAAGTACACAAAGCGGCTCGGCACACCCTTCATCAGCAGGGTCTGATAAAGCTCAAGGCCGTGATTCACCGGCACGCGCAAATCGGTTTGGCCATGCACCACGAGCGTGGGCGTCTTGAAGTTGGCTGCGTCGAAATGCGGCGAGTTGCGACGCAGCACTGCCTCGTTGCCCTCTTCCCAGAACCCGCCAAAGCGCGGCATCTCCGCCGAGAAATCGGCGGCGTACTGCGTGTACAGGTTGTACACCGCGGCATGCGCCACGAGTGCGCGGAACGGATGCTCACGACCCAGAATCACACTGGTCAAGTAGCCGCCGTAGCTGCCACCACCGGCCACCATGCGGTCTTTGTCGATCCACGATTGCGATGCAAACCAATCGGCGGCTTTGATCACATCCTGATAGGGCTTCTCGGCCCACTCCGGATTGATGGAATCGGAGAACGCCTGACCAAAGCCCGAGCTGCCGTGGAAGTTCGGCCACGCGGTCACATAACCCCAGCTTCCGAACACCTGCGCATTCCAACGGAAGGCCATGCCATTGGTGATGGCGTTGTGCGGGCCACCGTGAATGAGCATGAAGAACGGGTACTTCTTCGACTTATCGAAACCCGGCGGGTAGTTCACCCACATCTGGATATCGGCACCGTTCGCGCCCTTGTACGTCACCGACTCATACGTGCCGAAATCGGTATTAGCCAACAGCGCATCGTTGATGGTGGAAAGCTTTGTGGCTTCGCCATTGCGCGCGTTGATGCGCACCAGCGTAGGCGGCTCGATGAAGGTCTGGCGCAGGCCCACCAGCGTGCCGTCTTTGGCCAATGCCAAACCGTTGAACGAGGCCTCGCCCGTCACGCCACGCGGCGCGCCGTTCACCGGCAGCTCGTACACACGCACCGTGCCGGCATCGTCGATGGCACCGTAAAGGCGCTTGCTGTCTTGCGCCCACACCAAACCATCGGCATTGCGATCCCAATCCGCGTAGAGCTCGCGGGTTTCGCCGTTGCTGCGATTGCGCAGCATCAAGCGGGCCTTGTCGTTGTAGAAGCCCTTGATGCGCTGCTGCACGAAGCTGAGCGTGCGGCCGTCCGGGCTGTACAGCGGGTTGCCATCGCCTGCGAGATTGGCCTGCGTCAGATTCGTGGCGTCTTTGCCACCCACAGCCACGGTGAACACATCGTTGTTGCTTGTCTCGCGTGCGGGGTTGGAATCGGCAACAAAGGCCAACTCTTTGCCATCGGGCGAAATCGCGAACAGGCCATCGGTGCCCTGCACCGCGCTACGCGGCAACTCAAGGCCGGTCGGCTGAGTCAGCGCTTGCACCTCACCACCCGCAGCCGCCACGGCAAACACGTGGAATTGGCGCTCATCCAAGAACTGATCCCACGCCGTGACCGGGCCAGCGCTCCACACGCGGCCAGTCATCTTGCTCGCGGCACGCTCGTCCAAGCGCTTGCCTTGCTCGGCCAAGGGCAGATCGGCAAACACGCGCGACACGAAAGCAATACGCGAGCCATCGGCGAACCACTTCGGGCTTTGCACACCGGTCGCGAGCGTCGTCAATCGACGTGCTTCGCCACCGTCCACGGGCATCACGTAGAGCTGCGGCGCTTTGTCATCTTCGCGCTGCGCGGTGAACGCAATGAAGCGGCCATCCGGGCTGAATGCAGGCGCGCCTTCATTGCTCACATGCGTGGTGAATGCGCGTTGCTCGCTGCCGTCGCGATTCCACATCCACAGATCGGTATAGCCCTTGTCTTCGGCCATGACGATGCGGGTGACCGGCGCGATGATCTTCGAGCCATCAGGCGAAATCGTGGGGTTGCCGATGCGCTGGATTTCCCAGCTGCGCTCGACGGTGAAGGGCTGCTTGCCCGAAGTTACGGGGGCCTGTGCGGCCAAAGGCGACCCGGCTGCCAACAAGGCAGTACACAACACGGTGCGGAACATGAACCCTCCCAAGGCTCGGTAGACAGGCCCACACCATGCGCAACAGGGCGTGAAAGTGCCAGCAAATCCCCATGCCGCCTTGAGGCCCTTATGATCCGGCCATGACCACCAGCGCCGTCGCCTACCTCGCCTCACTCCTGCTTTTGGCCGCGCTCTTCCCGGTGCTGGCCAGCCGCTGGCCTCTGAAGATCTTCGAGGTGCTGCCGCCCATCGTGCTGTCGTACGGGCTGGCCACTGCTCTCGCGGTCGCCGGCTTCTGGACGCTGACGCCGGAAGTCGTTGCCACACAGAAGCAGGTCATGACGCACCTGCTGCCCGCACTGATGTTCCTGCTCTTGGTGCGCTGCGATCTGCGCGCGATCCTGGCTTTGGGGCCGCGCGTCTTGCTGGCCTTCGCCTGCGCCACGCTGTCGATCATTGCGGGCTTCATCGTGGCGGCCATGTTGTGGGCCCCTGCACTTCCACCTCAGGCCTGGCAGGCCTTGTCGGCGGTGGCCGGCGGCTGGGTGGGCGGCACCGCGAATCTCGTTGCTGTGGGCCAGGCGGTGCACGCCACGCCGGAGACCATGGGCTTTGCGCTCATCACCGACGCGCTCTGCTACAGCGTGTGGGTGCTTGTTCTGTTCGGAAGCGTGCCGATGGCGGCGCGCTTCAACCGTTGGGCGAAGGCCACCGCCAGTGGCGACTTGGTGGCGGGCTTGGTGCTGCCGCGCACTGAGGCCGCGCAACCCGGCCACGTGCTGCTGTGGTTGGGCCTGGGTGTGGCCGTAGGTTTGGGCGCGCGCGAAGTGGCCGCCTTGCTTCCTGCCGATGGCGTGTTGAATGTCACCTCATGGACGCTCCTGCTCACCACACTGGCCGGTGTGCTGTGTGCGCTCACGCCTTTGCGTGCGATGCCCGGTGCGGAGGGCACGGGTTCGGCCTTGTTGGCCCTTGTGGTCGTGGCCTTGGCCTCGCAGGGCAGCTTCGCTGGTTTGTCGCAGGCGCCGTTCTTCATCCTTGCGGGCTTTACCGTGTTGCTGGTGCATGCCGCAGGAATGCTGGTTGCTGCGCGCGTGTTCAAGCTCGATCTGGCGCTGTGTGGCGTGGCGTCCTTGGCGAACATCGGCGGCGTGGCATCGGCACCGTTGCTGGCGGCCACACACGCTGCCGCACTCGCGCCGCTCGGGGTGTTGCTTGCGCTCTTGGGTTATCTGCTCGGCACCGGTGTTGGGCTCGCGCTGGCTTCCTGGTTGCCAGCTTTGATGGGAGCGCCCACATGAAAACAATGCTTCGCGTCCTTCTGCTCGCGCTTTGTGCCTTCCAGGCCTCGGCGCAAACGCTGCCGACCGCATTGCCGCACGGCAGTGAGCATGCGCTCAGAGCTGCGCATTGGATTGCACGCTGGCCTTCGGCCGAGAACGTGTTGATGACGGAAAGCGCCGCGCTCGAACAGAACGCGCGCTTGCTGAAGGCAGAGCCTTCGATGACCAATCTTTGGGCCCTGCCCGCATCCGTGCCGGCAACCGAGATTCGTGCGCGCATCGAAACGCTGTCCACCGTGCCCTCGGCACCGCGCTACTTCGCGAATGGACGTGCCGCGAATGACGCGGATCACCGGCGGTGGCGGAATGCCCTCCATCTGCGCGCTATTCGTGACCAGACACCGCTGCGCTTTGCTCTTGTCGTGCAACGTGCCGCCTTGCGCGCCTTCCCCACTGACGAACGTGTTTTTGCCGAGCCCAACCAAACCGATCTCGACCGCTTTCAGGAATCCGCGCTATTTCCCGGCGCCCCAGTGGCGGTGTTGCACACCAGCGCCGATGGGCACTGGGTTTTCGTGCTGAGCGAAAACTACGCGGCATGGATGAAAGCCGAGCACATCGCACTGACGGATCGCGACACCGCACTGGGCTTTGCGGCGCGCGCATCACGCACGATCACCGGCGCACAGGCGCGACTGACGACCACACCCGAAGCGCCGGAACTTTCTGGCTTACTGCTCGACATGGGCACGGCGTTGCCTGAGCGCACCGACTGGCCAGCGGAGAACGCGGTGAATGGGCAAGGCGCGCTCGGCTCTTACGTGGTCGAGCTGCCCTCGCGTACTGAGAATGGCGAGCTTCGGCTTCGACCTGCGCTGCTTCCACGCGGCGCAGACTCGAACCATGGCCCGCTGGCCGCATCGCGCGCGAATGTGCTGCGCCAAGCTTTCAAGTTTCTGGGTGAGCGCTATGGCTGGGGCCACGATTTCAATGCGCGCGATTGCAGCGGCTTCGTCGCGGAGATTTATCGCAGCATCGGGCTGAAGCTGCCGCGCAATACCAGCGCGCAAGCGATCAGCCCAGTGTTTGCACGCACGGCCATTCCCGCCGATTGGACGCATGCGCAACGACTGGCCGCAGTAACGGCACTCGCGCCGGGCGATTTGCTGTACATGCCCGGGCACGTGGTGATGCTCGTGGGCTTCGATGAGCGCGGCCCTTGGGTCATTCACGATTCGAACCGCATTCGATTGCGCGGCCAAAACGGATTGCTTGAGCTGCCCAGCAATGGCGTGGCGGTGATGCCGCTGCTGCCGTTGCAGTTCGACGACACCCGCGACTACCTGGGTGCGATCACGGCGATTCAACGCATCCTTCCGGCCGAGCAGATCGCGCCATGAGGATCACCGGATTCCGTTTGGCGCGATTGCGCGTGCCGCTGAAAACACCCTTCAAGACCGCGCTGCGCGAAGTCGATGCCATCGACGATGTGGTACTGCTGCTCGACACCGACAGCGGTGCCGTGGGCTATGGCAGCGCACCGGCCACGGCCATGATCACCGGCGAAACGCACGCCTCCATCATTGAAGCTTTGTCGAAGCACAT
>JAIXVL010000040.1 GCA_027483045.1 Lysobacteraceae bacterium | reverse complement strand
GGTGCTCGCCATCATTGCTTTGGCGGTCACTCAGGCGGCGTTGTCTGGCATCTATCAGGCGGCCGTGTACCGCTTTGCCGTGGATGGAAAGGCACCCATGGGCTTTGAATCACAAACCCTGGAATCGGCCTTTACCCACAAGTAACCGCATGCCGACGCCGACGAAGCCGCCTACGGGCGGCTTCGTTGTTGGTGGGATGCTGTTTAGAGATTCAGAAGCCGGCCGCCATCGACCGCTAGGATCTGGCCGGTGGTGTAACGCGCGTCCTGCAACAGCCAGCGCACCGCTTCGGCGACATCGTCGGGCGAGCCGACACGCTTGAGCGCGGTTTTCGCAAGCATGGTGGCTTTTGCTTCTTCGCTTTTGCCGGATTCGGGCCACAAGACCGCACCGGGCGAAACGCCGTTCACTCGAACCTCGGGGCCCAACTCGAGCGCGAGCGATTTCACCAGCATTGCGTTCGCGGCTTTCGCCATGCTGTAGACCGTGTGTTGGGCCAGCGGGCGCTCGCCGTAGATATCCACCAAATTGACGATGGCCCCTTGGCTTGCGCGAAGGTGGGGTGCAGTGGCTTGTGCGAGAAAGAAGGGGCCTTTCGCATTGCTGGCGAAGAGAGCATCCCAGTCGGCTTCGGACGTGCTGCCGATGGCGGTGGGAAAGAACGCCGAGGCGTTGTTTACGAGCGCATCAAGGCGGCCGAAACGCGCGAGCACGGCTTCCGTCAAGGCATGCATCTCGGCGACGTTGGCTAGATCAGCCTGAACCACCAGCGTGCTTCCGTGACGGGCGCTTTCGAGCTCTGCGCAGAGTTCGGCAGCAGCCGCACCCGAGGACCGATGGTGCAAGACGATGGCATAACCCGCGGCGTGCAAATGGCGCGCAATGGTCGCGCCGACGCGCTTTGCAGCGCCAGTGATGAGGGCAACGGGAGCTTGGGAAGAAGGCTCGGACATCAGGCGCAGTCTGTGGGAAGTTCGGATTGCATCATCCGCTGGTTGAGGGCGCGAATGGCGGAAAAGGTAAAGGCATGGCCGAAAATTGTACGTGGAGGCTGCAATCGCGCGGGTATCCTTGCAGCGTTCCCATTGAGACCGACCCATGAGCGCTTTTCGTCTGCCCGAACCTTCTGCCGATGCACGCCAGCACAGTGCGCGCTTGGAAGAGTTCATCAAGCAGGCCATTCGCCACGAACGTGGTGCCATTTCGTTTGCGCGATTCATGGAGCTGGCGCTTTATGCGCCGGGCTTGGGCTACTACAGCGCGGGGGCACTGAAGTTTGGCGAGGCAGGGGACTTCATCACCTCACCCGAACTCGGCTCGGTGTTCGCGGAGTGTGTTGTTGAGGCGACTTCGCCGGTGTTGCGCGAGGTGTCGGCTCCGATGTTCTTGGAGTTGGGCGGCGGCAGCGGTGCCTTTGCCGAGGCCTTTCTTGCGCATGCTGATCGCCTAGGCGTGTTGCCGCAGTGCTACGCCATTCTGGAGCCCAGCGCCGATCTTCGGCAGCGCCAACAGGCCCGTTTGCGTGCCGCCTTGCCTCCTGCGGTGTTTGCGCGCTGTCGTTGGTTGGATGGTCCGCCCTCCGAAGAATGGAGCGGCGTGCTGTTCGCGAATGAAGTACTCGACGCGCTTCCCACCACGCGATTCGTCATTCACGAAGGCGAAGTGTTCGAAGAGTTTGTGAGCCTAGATGCCGAAGGGAATTTTCTGCGTGTCGACCAGCCGGCCGATGCCTTGGTGCGCGGTGCTGTGCGCAATGTGGAACGGCGCTTGGGTGCGCCCTTGCCTGAAGGCTATCGTTCGGAGTTGTTGCCGCAATTGCCCTATTGGATTCAGGCCGTTGGCGGGCTTTTGAAACACGGCGCAATGCTGTTTGTCGACTACGGTTATCCGCGGCGCGAGTTCTATTTGCCGGAGCGCAATGACGGAACGTTGGTGTGCCACTACCGTCATCGCGCGCACGGCGATCCGTTCTTCCTGCCGGGTTTGCAGGACATCACAGCGTTCGTTGACTTCACTGCGGTGGTGGAAGCAGGCGTGCACGCTGGATTCGACTTCGCCGGTTACTGCAGCCAGTCCAGCTTCTTGATTGCCAATGGCCTGCCCGCGCGCATTGCCGAAGCGGAGGCCATAGTCGATGAGCGCGAGCGCCACCAACGCCTGAATGAGATCCGCAAGCTGACCTTGCCCGGTGAAATGGGCGAGCGCTTTCAGGCAATGGGCTTTAGCCGCGATGTCGACCTATCCGCGGCATTCGCGTTCGGCGATTTGTCGCGACGGCTCTAGACGGTCGGCGATCGGCGCTGCGCTGCAATTGCGGCGATGCGCGCTTTCTTCAGCGCCTCGCCTAAGGCGGGGCCGGACAGTCCTTCGCGCATCACATCGCGCGCTTGCACGCGCAGTGCGGCATCGCGCGCGGCGCTCAATGCCTTTGCCTGCGGGTAATCACTGTCCGAAAAGCCCAAACGGCCGCGCTTATCGGCCTCACACACCAGGGCCAGCTGATCAATGCGTTCGGGCTGTCGCCAGCCACCGCAGCGCTCGATCAATTCATACACGGTGGCATCGCGCAGTTCGTCGAAGCGATGAACGTTCAAGTGTTCTCGGCAGGCATCGTGCGCGAGTTGGCGTTCCGCGTTCGGCACCTTCAAGCGTTCGCACAGCGCCGCAAGAGGTTTCAGCCCGGTGTGCTCGTGCATGGGGTGTTTCGGCAAGACATCGGTGGGCGTGAGTGCTTTACCCAAATCATGCGTCAGCGCTGCAAAGCCAATGCGGGCATCGCCGGGCGCAATGCGTGCCGCCATGTCGCAGACCATTTCAATGTGGATGCCTGTGTCGACTTCTGGGTGATATTCGGCGCGTTGCGGAACGCCGTACAGCGCGTCCACTTCGGGCAGCACCACGGCGAGTGCCCCACAGGCACGCAGTGTGCTCAAGAAGGCGGAAGGGTGGGCTTCGGCCAGCGCACGACGCAGCTCCTGCCAGACGCGCTCGGGCACAAGATGGCCGAGTTCACCGGCATCCACCATGCCGCGCATGAGCGAGAGCGTTTCCGGAGCCACAACAAAGCCCAATGCTGCAAAGCGCGCCATGAAGCGCGCAGCGCGGAGCACGCGTACCGGGTCTTCGGCGAACGCGGGGCTGCAGTGCCGCAGCACGCGTGCCTTCAAATCTTCTTGTCCACCCAGCGGGTCGATGAGCGCGCCTTCTTCGCTTTGCGCGATGGCATTGATGGTGAAGTCGCGCCGCAGTAGATCGTCTTCGAGCCGAACGCCGCGGTCTGCATGCACGACGAACCCGCGATAGCCGCCACCGCTCTTGCGCTCAGTGCGTGCGAGTGCGTATTCCTCGCTGGTTTGCGGATGAAGGAAGACCGGAAAGTCGGCGCCCACGGTCTTGAAACCTGCCGCCTGCATGGCCGCAGCATCGGTGCCCACCACCACCCAATCGCGATCGCCGGCAGGGCGGCCGAGCAGTGCATCGCGCACGGCTCCGCCTACCAGATAGACCTGTGCCTCAGCGGGCGCTTTTGCGGTAGCGGTCATAGCGCGGCTGCTTCTCGCCGGGTGCGCCGAGAATCTGCGCCAATTGCTCACCGATGCGGTTTGGCGTGATGCCCAGTTGGTGCAGGCCGTCGATGGCTCCGACGGAGTCGGTTTTCAGCGAACGGTAGTTGTCGGACGAAAACGGCTTGCCCGGAATGAAGTCGAACGCAAACCCCTGCAAGCGCCCCAGTGCGTCGGGCAAAGGAAGAATCCAGCGCTTCAAACCGAGCTGACGCGCGGTCATGCGCACCAATTCGGCCAATGTGAATACGTCACTGCCGTAGAGCTCGTAAACCTGGCCAAACGTGCGCCGGTTGGACAGCGCTTGCACCATCGCCTGCACCACGTCGCCGACAAACACGGGCGCGAACTTCGTGTTTGCTTTTGCCAAGGGCATGATCGGAGCGAGCTTCAACAGTTCGGCAAAACGGCAGAAAAAGCCATCGCGAGGGCCAAAAATCACCGAGGGCTGGAAGATGGTCCATTCCAAGCCGCTCGCCTTGACCGCGGATTCGGCATCGCCGCGCGACTTGAGATAGAAGCTCTCGCCACGCCCGGCATTGAGCGAACTCATCTGCAGCAAACGACGCACGCCAGCCAATTGCGCGGAAGCAATCACCAGCTTGGTGAGCGCGACATGCGCGCGTTGGAAGCCGCGCCCGTTGTCGCCGCTTTCGTTGAGGATGCCGACCAGATTGATCACGGCATCGCGGCCGGCGAAATGCTTTTGCAGAAAACTGGGGTCGTACACATCGCCCGTCACGATGTGCACGCCGGGCGGAATCAACCTCACCAGATGCGCATTCATGTTGCGCGAGAGCAAGGTGACCTGATGACCCGCTTGCACCAGATGTGCGACGAGACGCTGGCCAACAAATCCGGTGCCGCCTAGGACGGTGATGTTCATGCGCGGAGCCTCAAGGCGTGGATGTTGATGTGGGAGTCGGGCATGCGAAGCTGCGTGGCGAGGTGGCGTTGCGGCCTTCCAATCGGTCGGTCAGCGAGCGCGTTTTTCCATCCAGTCGCCAGTCGTAGATCACGCTGAAGGCCAGAACGCGCGGCACGTACTCGCGCGTCTCGCGGAATGGAATGGTTTCAATCCAGTAGTCGGCCGGCAACTGCGGACGCGCCACCATCCAGCGCTGCACAGCGCCTTGACCAGCGTTGTATGCCGCAATGGCGCGATAGGCCAAGCCGCCGTTGTCGCCGATGCGCTGCGCCAGATACGCGGTGCCCAAAGTGATGTTGGTTTCGGGCTGATACAAGCTGCCCGCACCACGCCAAGTTAGGCCATTGCGCCGCGCCACGCCTTCAGCGGTGCTGGGCAGCAGCTGCATCAGGCCGCGCGCATCTGCTGGCGAGCGTGCCTCTGGCATGAAGGCGCTCTCGGCGCGCGTGAGTGCGGCAACCAAGGAAGGCTCCAGCCCGTTCTTCTTCGCTTCGCGACGCAGAATCGAATCGTGATGTAGCGGGAAGCGCAGCGAGTAGTAGGTCAGCGCATTCGTATTGGCGGGCATGCCAAAGATGGCGCGGTCGTACCAGCGTGCCTTCAGAGCGGCTTGCACGGCGAGGATGCGACGGTCGTCGTCCATGCCGGCCACAGCGGCTTGCCATTCCAAAGCCGCCAACTGCGGACGACGAATGCGGAACAGCTCAATGGCGCGCACCAGCGCCGCGTTTCGACTGATGTCCTGCGTGTGCCTGCGGTCTTTGGAGGGCTCGCGCGGGCACAGCGCGTAGGGTGTTCCGGCGCGATCGGCGGCAAGGAAGCCGTGGAAGGTCGGACTGCGCGCGGCCTGAGCGAACAAGGCTTGGGCCAACACGGGCTCGCCCAAGTCTTCGCGAAGTCGCGCTTCGAAATACTGCCACTGCGGATTGCTGCGCAAGGGCGCGGGCATGGCCTCGATCGCCTTCAAGGCCGAAGCGCGATCGCCGCGCGCCAGGGGCTCACGTACCGCCCAGCCATGCAGGGCTTCGTCGTAGGCCGCTGCAGGCACGGCCGCCAAACGGCGTGAGGAGTCCGCTCCGTACGAGGCCACAGTCCACAGCGCAATGGCGGCGCGCACGGTGCCGGTCTCACGCGCACCGGCTGGCAGGAGGCCACTCAGCGTGCCGAGCAGTCGTTCTGCTGCAGTGGGGTCGCGACGTGCCAAGCGCGTCAGACCCACCTCGGCCATGGCGCGGCTGCGCTCATCCTTGGGCCACTGCGCGGCACGAGCGGAGGGCGCATCGATGAAATCGGCAAAGCTACGAGCCTGAGCGGCCTCTGCTTCGGGCAAGTTACGCGCTGCACCGCGCATGATCGCTGTGTTGCCCACGCGCGCTGCTAACTCAATGCGCTGCCAGCGCAGTGCGGGCGTCAGCTCGCCACGCTGTGCAAGTGCGACGAACACGGGGTCGCAGGCACTGGGCTGCGAATCGGCACTTAACCAAAGCGCAGTCGCCGCTGCGGTCCATGTCGCATCAGCTTTGTTGGTCGCCAGCGTGGCTTGCAAGGAGAAGCATTGCAGCGGCACATCGGTGGTATCGCGATAAAGAGCGAGGAAGTCGGCCCAGCGACCGTGCGCGGCAGCATGACGAAGCCATGCATTGCGCAAGCGTGTGGCCGCGGGTTGTGGCCCCATCGTCTCAAGCGCCTCACTTAAGCGGGCGCTGCCCATTGAGCCAATCTCACGCTCTAAGGCGAGGGCATACAGCCATGCGCCTAAGGGATGGTCTTGGAAGCGAGCGGCCTCGTTGACGCTGAGTTGCTGACGATCCGCAGAAGCAAAGGCGGCCTCGACTTGAGGGCGCTGCGAACGAAGGGACTCGCCGCTTGCCGGTGAAGCCGCGACAATGCTGCCGAGAAGAGCGATGGAGACAAGAAAAATGCGCATGGTCAGCAGTGTAGCGGAGCGCATCGCTCATGCCTGAGTGGATCTGGCTGCTGTTCCCCTTGCTTGGCATTGTGGCCGGCGTTCTCGCGGGGCTACTAGGCATTGGCGGCGGCACCGTCCTGGTTCCTGCACTGGTCGCCGTGTTGCCGCTGTTGGGCGTACCGAAGGATTCGGTCATGCATGTGGCCTTGGCCACTTCCTTGGCTTCCATCATCGTCACGGCCAGCGCTTCGACGAATGCACATCGCAAGCGGGGCAGCGTGCTGTGGCCAAGTGCCATGTGGCTCGCGCCGGGCTTGGTCTTGGGTGGCCTGCTCGGTAGCTGTGTGGCCTTAGGCCTTTCGGGCGAGGTGCTGTCCTTGATCGTCGGTGGCTTTTGCCTGCTGATGGCGGCGCGCATGGCGTGGCCGACTTCTATCGATGCACCGCGTGCAGATCAGGCCTCCGTCACTCCGCGAGGGTTTTGGCTGAGCATCTCAGGCACCGTCATTGGCGCCGTGTCGGCAGTGGTCGGTGTGGGCGGTGGCAGTTTGACCGTGCCTTTGCTGGTCTCGCGTGGTGTGGCCACGGTGCGTGCGGTGGGCACGTCTTCGGCCTGTGGCGTGGTGATCGCGCTCGCCAGTGCCGCGGGCTATTCGTACGGAAGCGCTGCGGGCCTTCCAGTCGGCAGCTTCGGCTTTGTCTATGTGCCTGCCGCCCTCGGGATCGGTTTTGGGGCGTTGTTGGCTGCGCCTTGGGGTGTGGCCTTGGCGCATCGCTTGAGCGGCAAGGCGCTTGCCCGTGTGTTTGCGATTGCTCTAGCGCTGGTGGGGCTTGCGCTGCTTTGGCCCTAGCGCGCCTCAATCGTCCAACAAATCATGCAGATTGAGTGCCACAGCCAAATGGTCCGAGCCAGCGGCGGGCACCGCGCGGTAATCGCTCACCCGAAATCCTGCAGTGAACACATGATCCAGTGAGCGCTTGGGTGCCCAGCTCGGAAACGTGGGCAGGGGCGCGGGCGGTGGCATGAGTGCGGTGTTCCGGTAGAGCGCTTCGACTTCGGTCGCATCGGCTCGGCAATTGAAATCGCCCATCAACACCGCGCGCGGATGCTCGGCGAGCAGTTCGGCCAAGAAGCCGATTTGCTGACGGCGGGAGGCCGCGCCCAACGACAAATGCGTCACGGCCAAGGTCCACGCGCGCTCGCCTTCGCCGAAACAAGCCAGCATGACCCCGCGACCGCCGATGCGACCAGGCAACGCGTAATCGAGCACTGCCGTGGGCGCGGTTCGTGAAAGCAGACCGTTCGCGCTACTCGCGATGCGGCTCACTTGTCGGTTGGGCTGGTGGCTCCAAAACGGAAAGCGGCCGCGCTCTGCCAAGACTTGCGTTTGGTTGTGAAAGCCGGATCGCAGGCTGCCCGGATCACTTTCCTGCAGGCCCACGATGTCGAAGTCCGAAGCGAGTTCGGCGATGGCATCCAAGTTGCGCTGCTTTCCATTGGGCAGCACGTGACTCCACCCGCGCGTGACGTACTCGCGGTAAGCGCGGGTGCTGTTTCCGGCTTGGATATTGCAGCTCAGCAAACGCAGCGCAGTGTTTGGCATGGGCCCATTGTGAACGTTGCTCTGCAACCTAGGGGAATCCCAGAAAACACAAAGGCCGCTTTCACGGCCCTTGGGCTAATGCTTGGAGCTATTGGCTTAGCGTGCTGCAGGCTTGGCCGGCGCGGCGGCTGGAGCTGCCGGGCGGGCGGCTCCCGCAGCGCGCTCGCGCGCTACCAAGAAGTCGATGGTTTGCAGCATGCCGTCAAAACCGCGATCGGCCGAGGCGTTCACCCGGTACTTGCCGTTGATGATGATGGTGGGCGTGGCATTCACACCGGTGCGCTGCGCGAATTGCTTGGAGCGATTCACCTTCGATGTCACGCCAAAGCTGTTCATGGTGTTGAGCACGGCGGTGCGATCAAGGCCCAAGCCGGCGTAAACATCGGCCACTTCTTCAATGGCGCCGGTCTTGATCTTTCTGTCCACGTGGAAAGCGCGGAACATGGCGTCGTGCGTGCGCTCGGTGGCACCCAGCGTTTCAGCTGCGAAGAAGCCACGCGCCAAATTGTCGATGGCGCCGCCAAACGCCGCGTGCACGTACGTCAAGCGCACATCGGACGGCATTTTTGCCTTCCAGCGGTTCATGTAGGGCTGAAAATCGGCGCAGTGGATGCAGTGGTAGCTGAACACCTCGGCCACTTCGATCTTGCCTGGGCCGCCAAACGTCGTCTGCGCAGGGGTGATGACTTCGTAGTCGGTGCCGAGTCTGGGTGCCGGCGGGGCGCCTTGGGCGGACGCAGCGGCGGGCAGAACGAGGGCGGCAATCAGGGCGAGCGAGCGGAGCATCGGAAATCCTCTAGGGCCGAAAAGCGGAAGCCGGCGGAAAACGCCGGCTCCGGGGTTCAGAACAGAACCGCTGGGAAAAGTTCCCGAAGCGGTTAGCGCGCCGCGGTCTTCGCAGGCGGCGCATCAATCACGTTATGCAGCCCTTGCACGTAGCTGGCCAGGGAGTCGATCTCTTCGTCGGTCAGGTTACGGGCGACGCCGGCCATGATGGCACTGGCGTTCGCATCCTTGCCCCAAACCGCGCCATCACGGAACGCGCGCAGCTGCACCGCGGTGTACTGGGCGTGTTGCGCATGAAGCGCCGGCCAGGTCGGGCCCGGAACGCCGCTGCCGGTGGGGCCGTGGCAGGCCGCGCAAGCAGGAATGCCGCGTGCGGCATCGCCGGAGCGGTAGAGCTTCTCGCCGACGGCGTAGAACTTGCGACCGGCATTCGGACCTTCAGCGATCAGGCTTTCATCGGCCACTCCAGGCGTGACGACTTGCTGGGCGAAGTAGGCACCGATGTCGCGCATGTCCTGCGAGGACAGCGTGGCGGCAAAGCCCAACATGATGGCGTTGTCGCGCTCGCCGCTCTTGTACAGCGCCAGTTGGCGGGCGATGTAGCGCTCGTGCTGACCAGCCAGCTTCGGGTACTGCGGATCTGCAGAGTTGCCGTCGGCGCTGTGGCAGGCGGCGCAAGCGGCTGCTTTGCCTTCGCCGGCTTTTGCATCGCCGGGACCCGCCGGGCCATCAGCAGGAAGCGCGGCCGCGACCGCAACAGCCGCTTCAGGCGTGGCGGTGACTTCGGCGCCGGGTGCCGGCACAGCGGCGGGAGCCGTTGCGGTGGCGGCAGGCGCGGTGGGCGTTGCCGCAGGAGCTTGCGCCGTCTGGGCCAATGCCACGCCGGCAAGGGCGAACATAGCTCCAACAGCAAGGATGCGCTTCAGCGTCATGCGGGCACTCCGGAAAAACAGACGATGGATCAGGATTCGATAGGGTAAGGCCAGCCATACCCCGAGGCGTAGATTATCCCAGTCGCCTCGGCAGCCGGTCAAACCGCCGCTCGGGCTTCCTGCCGGGGGCGCAAGCGTCCAAGCTATGCGGCCAGAGTGAAGGAAGCCCCATGGCCACCCGGAATGTGTTGCAAGCGGCCGAGTTCGTGCTCTCCGCCCACCTGCCCCATCAATTGCCGAGCGACGGCGGGCGCGAAGTGGCCTTGGCGGGGCGTTCGAACGCCGGCAAGTCCAGCGCGTTGAATGCCCTGTGCCAGCGCAATGGCTTGGCGCGCACCTCGAAAACGCCGGGTCGCACCCAGCAATTGGTGTACTTCCGGGTGGCTGAGGCGCGTTACCTCGTGGATTTGCCCGGCTACGGCTATGCCGAAGTGCCGCACCACCTGCGTGAGCACTGGCAGGCGTTCCTGGAGACCTACTTCCGCAGCCGTGACGCCCTGAAGGGCTTGATCGTG
>JAIXVL010000233.1 GCA_027483045.1 Lysobacteraceae bacterium | reverse complement strand
GTGCCCAACAGGGCGTCCAGGCCGCGACCCAAGCCGCGTGCTTTCGTACTCATCGAGCGGCCTCCTTGGCCAGCTTCTTCTCGCTACGAACAATCTCGCCTGCAAGGCCCAAGTAAGCGATGCCACCGCGCGAGGCACGGTCGTAGCCAATGATGCTCTTGCCATGACTCGGCGCTTCGGCCAAGCGCACATTGCGCGGCACGATGGAGCGGAAGAGCTTGTCGCCGAAATGCTGCGTCAGCTCATTCGACACCGCACTGGCCAAGTTGTTACGCACGTCGTACATCGTGCGCACGATGCCGGCGATTTCGAGTTGCGGATTCAGCTTCTGCTTCAGCGCATCGATGGTGTTCACCAGCGCGGAAAGGCCCTCGAGCGCGAAGTACTCGCACTGCATCGGCACGATCACGCCATCCGCTGCGGCCAGCGCGTTCAATGTGAGCAACGACAGCGACGGCGGGCAGTCGATCAGGATGTAGTCGTAGCGATCGCGCACCTGCTCGAGAGCGCTCTTCAAACGCTGCTCGCGCGCTGGCTCGTCCATCAAGCGGATTTCCGCCGCTGTCAGGTCGATGTTGGTCGGTAACAGGTCGTAGCCCTCGCTGCCGCGAATGATGGCGCCGGAGGCATCGCTCTCGCCGAACAGCACCTCGCACATCGAGGCGCCCAGATCGCGCTTGTCGACGCCCGAGGCCATAGTGGCGTTGCCCTGCGGGTCAAGATCGACCAGCAGCACGCGGCGCGGCGTGGTGGCCAGCGCAGCGGCAAGGTTAACGGCGGTCGTGGTTTTGCCGACGCCGCCTTTCTGATTCGCGATTGCGAGGATTCGGGCCATGCGAGAAAGCTGCCGTGTTCTGCGCGCCAGCAGAGCCGCTGGCAAGGGCAGCGATTATGCCTGATAGGGCTGGAGCCCCGGTTCGGATCCCAAAAGCTGCTGCAATGCCTTAGCCGCGATGCACTTCCACTAGGTGGCGCTCGCCCTCTAGGCCGGGCACCGCCAAGCGATGCACCGGGCCAGCCACCCAGCCTTTGGGGAGCTCGGCGATCTCGTCCGTGGGGTTCACGCCCTTCATGGCCAAGAGGCGGCCTTCGGGTGCCAGAAGGTGCCCGCCCACCTCGAGAATGCCGGCGAGGCGGTCGAGGGCGCGGGCGGTGATCGCCGCGTAGGCACCGGGTTCGGCCACCGCTTCCGCGCGGCTTTCCAGCACCCGCACGCGCTCGCTAAGCCCCAAGTGGCGCACGGCTTCGCGAAGGAAGCGCGCCTTCTTGCCATTGCTTTCCACGAGGGTGACGGCCAATCCGGGCGTGGCCAAGGCCAAAGGAATGCCAGGCAGGCCAGGTCCCGTACCTAGGTCAGCCAGATTGGCCAAGCCCTGCACGTGAGGCTGCATGGCCAGGGAATCGAGCAGATGCTTGACCAGCATGTCGCGCGGCTCGCGAATGGCGGTGAGGTTGTAGGCCGCGTTCCAACGCAGAAGCAGGGCCATATACGACAGCAATGCGTCAGCTAAGGGCGCTTTGCCTGCGGCTGCCTCGGGGTTCAAGCCCAGCGCGGTCAAGCCGCTGGCCAATTCGGGCCGCAGCGCGGCGATGTCGTAAGGCTGATCCATAGCCCGCATTGTTGCGCAGAGCGCGGGCCGTGCCTAACCCGTAGGCGAAGATTTTTCGTGGAGCAAGCGCTGCAGCAGCGCGATCTGCTCCTGTTGCGCGGCTAACACCCGCTCCATTTGTTCCAGTCGAAGCGCATCAAGCTTCTCGTGCAGGGCGATGATGCCCAACTCGGCCCGCAGATTGACTTCGTAGTCGTGTGTGGCGGCGATGCGATCGCGCTCTGCTTGGCGGTTCTGGCTCATCAGAATGACCGGCGCTTGGATCGCTGCCAGCATCGAGAGCATCAGGTTCAAGAAGATGTACGGGTAGGGGTCGAAGGCGTGCGTTCCGAGGACTTCGGTATTCACCAGCGACCAGAGCGCGATCGTTGCCGCGAACAGGCTGATGAACGTCCATGACCCGCCAAAGGCCGCAATGCGGTCGGCCATTCTGGCACCGAGACTGCGTTCGGCCTCTGCCTCTGCGCTGATGTCGCGCGCCACACTCTGTTGCTTGAGCACCACATCCAGCACGCGCTTCTCCACGTCGCTGGCCTCGTGCAGCGCCTTGCCAAACCAGTGTTCTGCGGCTTTGGCCGAATCCATCTGAACGGGCTGCGTCTTGTTGTGTGTTGTGCTCATCGGCTTACTCCTTGCGAATACCCCTTATGCTCGCCCACATTCCACCTGAGAACACGTTATGGCCAACGTTTTGCTGACCGGCGCGACCGGATTCGTGGGGCAGCATGTGTTGCGCGAGCTTGTGGCCTCTGGGCACAGCGTTCGCGGGCTGTCTCGCAGTGCTGCGGGCGATGCGGCGGTGAACGCCTTGGGCGGAACGCCCGTGCGCGGTGCGCTGGGCGATGATGCGCCGAGCGCACTGGCTGATTTGCAACGTGCCGTGGATGGTTGCGATGCCGTGTTCCACACCGCTGCCGATACCACCCAATGGCGGCCGCACAACCCCATACAAACGCGAACCAATGTCTTGGGTGCGGAGTTGCTGTTGAAGGCGGCCGAGCGCGCGGGCGTCAAGCGCTTCCTGCACACAAGCTCGGTATCGGCTTACTCGCACTTGGTGCATGGCGTGCTGCGTGAAGACGTGCCGCAGCGCGGCGGCGAGAGTTGGGTGAACTACGAGCGCACGAAGTTTTTGGCGGAGCAGGCGGTTCGTGCTTCATCGGTGCCTTGGGTGGTGTTTCAGCCCTCGCACATTCTTGGGCCCGGCGACACGCGCAACTGGGCACGGCTCATTCTGTTGGTGGATCAAGGCAAGTTGCCAGGTGCGCCGCCGGGCTCTGGTGCGTTTGCCGATGTGCGCGAGATTGCCAAGGCGCAGGTACGTGCTTTTCATGAAGGACTGCAAGGCGAGACCTTCCTTCTTGGCGGTACGCACATTCGATTCGTGCAGCTCATCGGCATGATCGGCGAGCGCTTGGGTCGGCCCGTGCCGAAGCGGGCAACGCCGGCGTCCTTGCTGAAGGCGGTGGCGTATGCAAGCGATGCCGTCTCGCGCATCACCGGAAAAATGCCCGATATCTCGCCGGAGGCGGCCGTGTTCCCCTGTCACGAGCTGCTGGTGGATTCTTCCAAAGCCATCGCGCGCTTGGGCTATCGCGAAACGCCGATCGATGAGCTGTTGGACGTGACCATCGCGTCACTGCGCGAGGCGGGCCTGCTTCGAGCGCCTAAGCGCTGACGTTGGCCGACTGAACGTCGAAGTCGATCCAGTGCTGCAGTGGTGCGGGCCGTCCGAAGTGGAAGCCTTGGCCTTGGCGAATACCCAAAGTCCACAGCGCGCGGCGCTGTTCCTCGGTTTCGATGCCTTCGCTGACCACTTCAAGTTCGAGTGAGGTCGCCATCGCCACGATGGCGCGAATGATGGGGCGCGAGCCGCTGCGATTCTCGCCACCCGCCTCAAGGGCTGTGGCAAAGCTGCGGTCAATCTTTAAGCCGTGCAGCGGGAAGTGTTGCAAGTAAGACAGCGCTGAATAGCCGGTGCCGAAGTCGTCGAGCATGATGCGAATGCCCGTTCGATGCAGCGTTTCGAGCGCGGCGCGTGCCAAGTCTTTGCGGTCGATCAGGGCGCCCTCGGTGACCTCCACGCACACGCGCGAAGGTTGCGCGCCTTGGTCGGCAACCAGCTTCAAGAAGCGTTTGGCGAAATCAGGCGCAAGCAAATGCCTTGGCGAAAGATTGACCGACACGTAGGCGTGGCTAGGCGTAATCGTCGCCAAGTCACGCAGCGTCATGGCGTACATGCGCCAGTCGATTTCTTCGATGAGCCCGGTTTCTTCAGCGAGACCCAAGAAGGCGCCAGGTGCACGCACACTGCCATCGGGCAGATGCCAGCGGATCAGGGCTTCATAGCCGAGAATCGCGCCGTTGGCCACGCTCACAATCGGCTGGTAGTAGGGCTGAAATTCATCCTGTGCGATGGCGCGACGCAATTCGCCTTCAAGCTCCAAGCGCTGCAAGGCATGGCGTCGCAGGTCTTCATCGAACAGGGCGAAACGCTTGCGGCCTTCCGCCTTGGCCCGATACATCGCGGCATCCGCGTCGCGCAGCAGTTCTTCTGCCGAGGTGTAGTGCGGTTGCGCAATAGCAATGCCCACGCTGGCCGAGCTGTGCAGTTCGCGCCCCTCGATCAGGAAGGGTTGATCCAGTACCTGCATGATGCGTTCGGCAATGGTCACTGCGTCATCGACTGAGCGAATGCGCTCCAGAAGCACCGCGAACTCATCGCCGCCCAAGCGCGCAAGCGTGTCGGGAGTGCGTACGCAAAGCCCAATGCGCTGCGCGGCCTGCTTTAGCAGCTCATCGCCCACCAAGTGGCCTTCCGAATCATTGATGACCTTGAAGCGGTCGAGATCAAGAAACAGCACGGCGAAGAGGCGGTCACTCTGCGCCTGATGGCTAGCCATGGCCGCCACCAGCTGATCCAGCAGGTACTGACGATTCGGAAGCCCTGTCAGACTGTCGTGCAGTGCTTGGTGCTTAAGTTGCCGTTCCACACCCTCGCGCGCATGGATCTGCTGCCGTAGCGTGGAGTTGGCCAAGCCCAATTCGCGGGTGCGCTCGGCCACGCGGCGCTCGAGATCCAGATAGGCCTCGCGCAAAGCCAGATTGTTTCTGCGTCGACCAATCGCTGTGGCGATGTGCACAGCAACGAAGCCCAAGAGCTCCATATCGCCATGCGTGTAGTGCACTTCAGGTCGATAGCTCTGCACCGCGATCACGCCGACCGGCTGGTCTTCGACCTTCAGTGGCACGCCCAGCCACCAAGCCGCGGGTTGGCCGCTGCGGCTGATGACACCTGCAGCCTCCAAGCCGCGCGCCATCGCGTCGGTGGCCAGAAGTGGCGTTCCCGAATGCAGCACGTGTTCGGTGAGCCCATGGCCATCGCGGCGCGGTAGACGTTTTGTGTCGCGCTCATCGACGGAATAGGGAAACGAGAGCTCGTCGGTCTCTTCATCCCAAAGCGCGATGAAAAAATTTCGCGCATCAAGCAGGTCGCCGACGATGCTGTGCACATCGCGATAGAAGCCGTCCACATCGTCGTCTGCTTCATGGCGACTAGAGAGCGCGGTGATGCGATACAGCGCTGACTGCAGGCGCTCTGCGCGTTCGCGCTCCACCACTTCCGCCTGCAGCGCTTCGGTTCGTTGCGCAACGCGGCGCTCCAACTCCATCGTGGACTCGCGCCGCTCAAGCGCGGTCACGATGTGCTCGGCCACGTAGCCCAAAAGCAGCTCGTCCCTTTCGGTATAACGGTGTTCTGGGCGATAGCTCTGCACCACGACTGCGCCAACCGCACGGCCATCGCTCATCAGCGGCACGCCCAGCCAGTCGTTACTCTCGGGGCCTTGGGCTTCGTCGAGTGGAATGCCCACGCGCCGGGCAATGTCTTCAGAGGGGCCGCGAAGGGCCTCCCCGCGCTTGATCACCTCCAGGGTCAAGCTGCCGGGAAGATCGGCTTCGGTGAACTCCACCTCGGGCTGAATACCAGCGGGGTCTTCGCTGTCTGCGAAGTACAGAAAACTCATGACCCTGCGCTTGTCGCTCCAGCGCGCGATGAAGAAGTTTTCCGCATACATCAAGGTGCCGACGATGTGGTGCAGTTGAACCAAGGCTTCATGCGTGGGCCGCGCCGAGCTGGCCACTTCCGAAATCGCAAACAGCGCTTCTTGCAGGCGAAGCGCTCCGCTGCTTCGCGCCGCCTCCGCACGCAGCACCTTGATTTCCAATAGCAAGGCGCAAACCGGGGCGAGCGCTTCGATCAGCGTGTTTGCCTTCTTGGCTTCGGTAGGCACATCGGTGTGCAAACGCACTTCGCCGGTGGCGTCGTTGTAAAGCAGAACGCTGTGGTCATCGCTGTCGGCAAACTGCGGTTCGCCGGCGTGCCAACTCAGCCATGCCTTGCCGACGCCCAATGCCCTGGGTCCCTCGGCTTGCACCCATTCGGCCAGTTCCTCGAGACGCACCGGGTGAGGCCACGCGCTTGGCGGGGTTCCCGGCGCAATCCGGCGAGGGGAGGGCAACGTGGCGGTCATTGACCCGAGTGTATCGCCGTCTAGGCTGCTGCGATGCGGCCTGCGTAGCACTCCCTGTGAGCGGCCCGGCGTAGGATGCAGGGGCCTCTCCTTTGCCTTATTGCCCCATGGCTTATCCCAGAACCCGCCCCCGCCGTCTTCGCCGTGACGACTTTTCGCGCCGTTTGGTGCGGGAGCACCAGCTTTCCGCTTCCGATCTCATCCTTCCGGTGTTCGTGCACGACAAAGCCGGCAGGGAGCCCATTGCCTCCATGCCCGGGGTGCAGCGGGTCTCTATTGACGAACTTTTGCAGGTGGCCGCCGAGGCAGTCCGCTTGGGCATTCCGGCCTTGGCCCTGTTTCCGGTTACCCCGCCCGAGGCCAAGAGCCTTGATGCCGCGGAGGCATGGAATCCACAGGGCTTGGCTCAGCGCGCCGTGCGCGCCCTCAAAGCGGCCCATCCAGAGTTGGGGGTGATCACCGACGTGGCCTTGGACCCGTTCACGACCCACGGGCAGGACGGGCTGATCGACGACGCCGGCTATGTGGTGAACGACGCCACCGTGACTGCCTTAGTGAAGCAGGCCCTGAGCCATGCCGAAGCCGGCGCCGATGTGGTGGCGCCCAGCGACATGATGGATGGCCGCGTGGGCGCGCTTCGCGATGCTTTGGAAGCTGCCGGCCATGTGCATACGCGCATCCTCGCCTACTCAGCCAAGTACGCGAGCAGCTTCTACGGCCCGTTCCGCGATGCGGTCGGCAGCGCAGGCAGCTTGGGCAAGGGCAACAAGTACACCTACCAGATGGACCCCGCCAACAGCGACGAAGCGCTGCGCGAAGTGGGGCTAGACCTCGAAGAAGGCGCCGACATAGTGATGGTGAAGCCCGGCCTGCCGTATCTCGACATTGTTCGTCGCGTGAAAGATGAATTTGGTGCACCGACCTTCGTTTACCAAGTAAGTGGCGAATACGCGATGTTGAAGGCGGCCTCGCAGAACGGCTGGTTGGACGAGCGCGCTTGCGTGCTTGAAGCCTTGCTGTCGATGAAGCGCGCCGGTGCCGATGCGATCCTCACCTATTACGCGCTCGATGCCGCACGCTGGTTGAAATCCCCCTAAGTCCCAAGGAGCACGCCATGAGCGAGCGTTACGCACTGATCGGCCATCCCGTTGCGCATTCCCTGTCGCCGCGCATCCATGCAGCGTTCGGTCGACAGTTGGGCATGGCGGTGAATTACGGGCTGATCGAGATTGATGCGTCCGGCTTCAGGGCAGCCGTCTCGGCGTTTGCGGCTGATGGGGGTGCGGGGCTCAATGTCACCTTGCCGCACAAAGAGGCTGCGCGTGCCTTGTGCACCACGCTATCCGAGCGTGCACGTCGCTGCGGCGCCGTGAACACCCTGATTCGCGGCGCGAAAGGATGGCATGGCGACAACACCGATGGTGCTGGTTTCGTTCACGACCTCACCGAGCGCCATCGTTTGGATTTGCGCGCACGCAAGGTGCTGCTGTTGGGTGCGGGGGGTGCTGCACAGGGTGTCGCACCGGCCTTGCTCGACGCCGGCATCGACACGCTTTGGATCGTGAACCGCAGCCCGGAGCGCGCCGATGCGCTGAGCGATCGTTTGGGCGAACCCGGTCGCGTGCACACGCGTTACTGGGACGACCTACCCAACCTTGGCGTGTTCGACATGATCATCAATGCGACCTCGGCGGGACGCAGTACGTCGACCATGTTGCTGCCCTCCACGCTCGCCTTCGAGCGCACCTTGGCGGTGGACCTGAGCTATGGTGAAGCCGCGATCGCGTTCCTGAGTTGGGCGAAATCCACCGGCTGCGAGATCACGCTAGACGGTCTTGGAATGCTGGTGGAGCAGGCGGCCGAAGCCTTCCGCCTGTGGCATGGGCAAATGCCCGACACCGACCCGGTCTACGCAGAGTTGCGCGCAGAAGCGGTCGGGCTGCACAGCGCTGAATGATGGACTGCCGCGCGGGTTGCGGCGCCTGCTGCATTGCGCCTTCCATCAGCACGCCGATTCCGGGCATGCCGAATGGCAAGCCGGCAGGCGTGCGCTGCGTGCAGTTGGACGATGCAAACCGCTGCAAGTTGTTCGGCGACCCGCGCCGACCTGCGGTGTGCGGCTCACTGAAGCCGGAGCCAGTGATGTGCGGAAGCACAAGCGACGAAGCACTGGCCACGCTTGCGCTCTGGGAGCGCATGACCGGCTGAAGGCGATCAGCCCTCGCCCATGCCGAGGTACATGTCCTTCAAGCGCACGTAGTGCTTGGCCGAGTAGTAGAGCTGCTCAATTTCGCGGTCGCTGAGTTTGCGTGCCGGCTTGGCCGGATTGCCCAGCCAGAGTTCGCCGGTCTCGACCACTTTGCCCGGCGGCACCACAGCACCGGCGCCGACGAAGCCGTGCTTCTTCACCACCGCGCCATCGAGCACCAAGGCCTTCATGCCGATCAAGCACGCGTCTTCGATGGTGCAGGCGTGAATGCAGGCGGCGTGCCCAATGGTCACGTCGTCGCCGATGAGGGTGGGGAAGCCATTCGGCCGCGTGTACGGGCCTTCGTGCGTCACGTGAATAATGGTGCCGTCCTGCACATTGGTGCGCGCGCCAATGCGGATGTGGTTCACATCGCCACGCACGATCACGCCGGGCCACAACGAGGCGTCGTCGCCCAGCACCACGTCGCCGATGAGATGGGCGCCTTCGTCGACGTAGCAGCGCGCGCCGAGGACGGGGGTTTTATCGAGAAAACGGCGAATGGGCATGGCGAGTGCTGCGTTGGCGATGGGGCACTGAGTTTAGCGGCCAACGCCTTACTTCGGTTTGTCGAACAAGGCCGCCATGGCGGCCAGATGCGCGCGCCCGCGGGCTTTCTTCGACTCGGCCTCGGCTTCTGGGTCGGCGCCATCACGTGCCAGATCGCCTTGCGGCAACTCGGCCAGGAAGCGGCTGGGCTGCAGACGCAAGGTATCGCCCCAGCGTTTGGCCTCTAGCGAATGTGAGAGCACCAAGTGCTCCTTTGCGCGAGTAATGCCCACATAGAGCAATCGCCGTTCTTCTTCGAGGCGGCCCTCTTCCATGCTGGCTTCGTGCGGCAATGTGCCGTCTTCAAGACCGACCAAAAACACCGCGCGAAACTCCAAGCCCTTCGAGCCATGCAGGCTCATCAAGCGCACGGCATTGCCCGGTTCACCGCGATCAGCGTGCGTCAGCAAGGCCATCTGCGCCGCCAGGTCACCAATGGCGCTTTTCGGGCCATCAAACCAATCAGCCAGTTCTTCGAGATTGGCGCGGCGGCGTTCGAAACCGGCCTTGTCTTTGGTTTGCGCACGTAAGGCATCGAGCATGCCCGAGCGCTCCACCAGCGATCGCACGAGTGCAGGTGCCGCCACGCTCTCGGCCTCGTCGCGCAGGCGGTCCACAATGCCGGTGAACTCGCTCACTGCGGCGGCGATACGCGGCTGCAACTGCTTGAGAATGCTGAGCTGCCGAGCGGCGCGGTCCATCGGCATGTGGTGCTGCTGTGCCAGTTCGGCCAAGCGCGCGAGTGATGTGCCGCCAATGCCACGCGCTGGCGTAGTGATTGCACGCAGAAATGCCGCATCGTCTTCAGGGTTGGCGATTAAGCGCAGCCAGCCCAGCGCATCTTTTACCTCGGCGCGATCGAGGAATGCGGTGCCGCCCGTGAGGTGATACGGGATGCGCAGCATCTGCAGCGATTTTTCGAGCGCGCGGCTTTGATGATTGCCGCGAAACAGAATGGCGAAGTCGGCGAAGGGGATTTCCTTCGCTTTGTTCAAATAATCAATCTCTGCGGCAACGCGGTCAGCTTCGTGCTCGTTGTTTTCGCAGCGCCACACCTTGATCTTTTCGCCCTCGCGCTGGTCGCTCCACAAGGTCTTCGGATTGGCGTGCGGATTGTTGGCAATCAATGTGTTCGCCAAGCGCAGGATGCGGCTAGCGCAGCGGTAGTTTTGCTCCAGCTTCACCACCTTCAGATTCGGGTAGTCGCTGCCCAGAAGCTCAAGGTTTTCCGGCTGTGCACCGCGCCATGCGTAGATGCTTTGATCGTCGTCGCCCACGCAGGTGAAGGCGCCGCGCGGACCGGCCAATTGCTTGAGCAAGCGATACTGCGCGCCATTGGTGTCTTGGCACTCATCCACCAACAGATAGCGAATGCGCTCGCGCCACGCGGCAGCGAAATCGGCATCGGCTTCCAGCATCAACACCGGCAGCCGAATCAAGTCATCAAAATCAACCGCGTTGAACGCTGCCAAGCGTGCCTGGTACTTCTCGTAAAGCTTCGCGGCTTCGCGCTCCACCGCCGATTTCGCCAGCTCGGCCGCTTGTTCTGGCGTGAGTGCTTCGTTCTTGGCCCGCGAAACCAGCCCGCGCAGACGTTCCAACACATCGTTCTTGGTGCCGGCGGGCAGCAGGTCCTTCACGATGCCCATCTGGTCGTCGCTATCGAACACCGAGAAGCCGCGTTTCAAGCCCGCGCGCGCGGCTTCCTGCTGCAAGAAGCGCAGACCCAGTGCATGAAAGGTGCTGATGGTCAGCCCTTCGGCCGCGTCGCCCTTCACGCGCTTGGCCACACGTTCGCGCATTTCTTTCGCGGCTTTGTTGGTGAAGGTGATGGCAGCGATGTGCTTCGCCTCGCGCTGACCGCTCGCGATCAAGTGCGCGATTTTCTCGGTGATGACGCGGGTCTTGCCCGAGCCTGCGCCAGCCAACACCAGCAGCGGGCCTTGCGTGTACATCACGGCTTCGCGCTGTGGGGCGTTCATCGACGACATGGGTGCAACCATTGAGCTGTATGCGGCATCCCATTGTCGCTGTTTTGTCTGGGTAGCGTCACGCCGCCGTGACGCGGCCAAGGCAGCATGACTGATGACACGCCATGACTTTTGGAGCGTGTGTGGCGCTCCAGGCGCACGGAAACTGGATTCACCCCCACTGCAATACCAAAGGACTTTGCAATGCACGCTCGCCCCCTCCCCAAGACGCTGATCTCCATTGCACTGGCCGCGGCAATGGCTGCCCCGTTGGCATTTGCCGCCGAAACTGAAGCCTCGACGGCCACGCAAGAACAGGCGGCTCCGCGCGAAGCGGCGAGCCTCGCTCGCGAAGCCGCGGAATTGGGTGCTCAGGCCGAGCAAAGAAAGAAGTCGGAAGATCCGTGGATCATGGCGTCCAGCGCATTCCTCGACGGCCACCCTGATCTCAAGTTCCGTCGTTGGGCCATGGATGCCTACAGCGAAGAAAAGTTCGTTGACGCGTTCAACCACTTCAAGCGTTCGGCGCGCTACGCCGACAAGCCCTCGCAGGGCATGGTGGCCGAGATGCTTTGGAATGGAAAAGGCGTTGCTCAGGACCGCCCCCTCGGTTACGCATGGATGGAGGTCGCTGCCGAGCGCGACTACCCCGCGTTTGCCCTGTTCCGTGAGCTGTATTGGCAGGAGATGAGCAAGGAAGAGCGTGAGCGTGCCATCGGTCTGAATAAGGAAATCTGGGCCGAATACGGCGATGACGTTGCGAAGGAACGCCTTGAGCGCGTGATGCGCGTGGCACGTCGCAATGTGACCGGAAGCCGCACGGGATTCGTCGGCAATCTGGCGATTGAAGTGTCGACGCCGATGGGCAGCCGAAGGATCGACGCGACCGAGATCTATGCGGATCGCTTCTGGGAGCCGCGCCAGTACTGGGCATGGCAGGACCAAGACTGGAAGCAGTTGGGTTCGGGCAAAGTCGATGTGGGCCCGGTGAGCAGCACAGCGCCCAGCACGGCGCCCGTGCCCACCGCTCAGGAAGGCACGCCCACCACGCGCGATTGATTTCGCTGCCAGCACGTCCATGCGCCTTTAGACTAGGCGCATGGCCAAGCTCTATTTCTACTACTCGGCAATGAATGCCGGGAAGACCACCACCCTGCTGCAAAGCGCGCACAACTACCACGAGCGCGGCATGCGCACGCTCATCCTTACGCCGCGGCTCGACAACCGTTTCGGTGAAGGTGTGGTGGCCTCGCGCATTGGTTTGAAGGCGCCGGGAACCGTGTTCACGCGCGAGGACGACCTTCTGCAGTTGGCGCAAGCCGATATCGCCGCCCGCGGCCCTTTGGGTTGCGTGTTGGTTGATGAGGCGCAGTTCCTGAGCAAGGCGCAGGCGTGGCAGCTCACCGATGTGGTCGACGTGTTGAACGTGCCGGTACTTGCTTATGGCCTACGCACGGATTTCCGCGGTGAGTTGTTCGAAGGCAGCCAAGCCTTGTTGGCCTGGGCCGACAACCTGATCGAGATCAAGACCATCTGCCACACGGGCCGCAAAGCCACCATGGTCGTGCGCGTCGATGAACATGGGCGTGCCGTCACCGACGGGCCGCAGGTCGAAATCGGGGGCAACGACCGCTACGTGTCGGTGTCGCGCAGCGAGTTCAAAAAGATTATGGCCGGCGAAGGCCACATCGAGCCCATGCAGGTGCCCATCACTTTTGGTTGAGTGCGCTATTTCTGGCAGCTGGGGCACCACACCGAAGCCCGTTGGCCCACACGTTTGCCTCTCAGTTTCGTGCCGCACACGCGGCAGGCCTCGCCTTCGCGGCCATACACGAGCAGTTCCTGTTCGAAGTAGCCGGGCAATCCATCGGGGTTCAAGAAATCGCGCAGGGTCGTGCCGCCGCGTTCGATGGCATGGCCCAAGATGCGCTTCACCGCATCGGCCAAGGCGGCGTAACGCGCCCGGCTCACGCTGCCCGCGGGTGCGGTGGGGCGAATGCCGGCCTCGAACAGGGCTTCAGCCGCATAGATGTTGCCCACGCCCACCACCACCGCTTGGTCCATCAAGAACGTCTTGATCGAAGCGGTTTTGCCGCGCGAGGCGGTGTACAGCGTCTCGCCGCTGAAGTCCTCCGAGAGCGGCTCGGGCCCCAGCTTGGCCAGCAGCGCATGCACCGTGCCCGGCGCTTGCCACAGCAAACAGCCAAATCGGCGTGGGTCGGTAAAGCGCAGCACCCGTCCGTCTTCCAGCCCCATATCCACATGATCGTGTGCACCTACCGCCGTAGTGGCTGGCAGCACACGCAATACACCGCTCATGCCGAGGTGCAGCACGGCACTCCCTGCCGGCGTATCGAAGAGCAGGTACTTCGCCCGGCGGCGCACCGCAGACACGCGCTGTCCGGGCAGACGTTCGCTCACTTCGGGCGGAATGGGCCAGCGCAAATCAGGGCGGCGCAGCAAAACGCCGGTAATGCGTTGGCCTTCCACATGTGGCGCCAATCCGCGCCGGGTGGTCTCCACTTCAGGCAATTCAGGCATGGCAGCGTGGGCCGTGGCCAGTTCGGGCGGGCAGTGTAAGCGCCGCTGCTCATTGCGAGGGGGGTGCCAGCCGCTTACGCTGCGCGTTCGATCCTTGGGGTACGCATGGAAACGCTGTCGGAAGACACCCAGCGCCGCGCTGTGAAACGAGTGGCCACCATGCGGGTGTTGGGCCTCGGGTTGGGCTTGTTGCCGATTATGGTGGTGCTCTACGAGCTGAATGCGCCGATGGTGATGTGGCTCTTGGCCTTGGCCAATGGCTTTTTGTGGCCCTGGGTCGCCCGGCGCATCGCTGTGGCCAGCTCCGACCCCATGAGGGTGGAACGTCGCAACCTGCTTATCGATTCCATGATGGGCGGCATGTGGGTGGCGCTCATGCAGTTCAATGTCGTGCCTTCTTTGGTCTTGGTGTCCATGTTGTCGATGGACAAATTCGCCTTTGGCGGCGTAAAGCTGGCAGCGCGTTGTTTTGCCGCCTTGGCCGCTTCGGCGGCGGTGTTTGCCGCGCTCAATGGCTTTGCCTTTGCACCCCACAGTTCCACCATCGTCACCTTGGCGGCTTTGCCACTCCTGATGGCCTATCCATCGGCCATTGCTTTGGCGGCGTACACGCTTTCCGAGCGCGTGAGAAAGCAAAGCAAAGCGCTTGCAGAACTGAGTCGTACCGATGCGCTCACGGAACTCGCCAATCGACGCGCCCTGATGGAATCGCTCGATCACGAATTCCGGCGTTTTCGTCGCGGCGGTTATCGCGCCACGCTGATGATGCTCGACGTGGATCGCTTCAAGTTGCTCAACGACACGCACGGTCACGCGGTCGGTGATGAAGCCCTGCGCACCATCGCGCGCGTGCTGAGGAAAACCCTGCGCGATACCGACACCGCCGGTCGTTATGGTGGTGACGAGTTCGCCGTGGTGCTCACCGATGCCAGCGGTGCGCGCGTGGGCGATCTGGCCGAGCGCTTGCGCCAATCGATTGCTGCCGCCGAGCTCATTGAAGGCCAAGGGGTGCATGCCACGGTCAGCATTGGCTATGCCGAATTGGACTCGGGCATGCACACCGGTGCGCAGTGGATTGCCGCTGCCGATGCCGCCCTGTATCGCGCGAAGTCCGGCGGCAGAAACCGCACCATGTCCTCGCCTTCGCACGGTCCAATCCCCTGATGCGCCTTGCGCGACTCGCACTGGTGTTTGCGGTCTTGTGCGCCGTGCACGCGGGCAGCGTGCGCGCCACCGATGCCGAGTTCGAAAAAGCCATGGTCGAGGCGCAGCAGATGCGTCGCAGCCAGCCTCTGGCTTTCGTTGCCGCCGTAGAAGCCTTGCAGCAGCGGCCCACGCCACCCGATCGCCGGCAGCGGGAGCAGTTGGGTCTTCTGCGCGTGCATGCCGCCATGATCCAAAGCCGCTTCGGCGATGTGCTGCACATTGGCGCGCCCTTGGCGGAAAGTGCGGAAGACCCAGCCGTTCGCATTCTTGCGTCTGCGGTCATGGTGAACGCGCTCTCCAACACGCGTGATTTCGTTGAGGGGCAGCGGCGGCTGGACCCTTTGCTGGTCGAGGTCGAAGCACAGCCGGACGCCGGTCTGCGTCGCTATGTGTGGATGGTGGCCGCGCTCTTTTACAACCAGCTGGCCCAGTACGACGCTGGGCTGCGCTATGCCGATCGCGTGTTGGCCCATCAGCCCGATGAAGCCGAGCGCTGTGCGGCCAATCAACTGAGTATCGAAGCCCGATTGAATCGCCGGCCCGGCACCTTATCGCTCGATGTGTTTGAGCAAGCGCGGGCTTACTGCGTCACCGCCAAATGGCCGGCCATGCAGGGCCTCCTGGATTTGAACAAAGCACGTTGGTTGGCCTTACAGGGGCAGCGTAACGAGGCGATGGCCGTGCTCGACGCGCATCTGCCCGAATTTCAAGCCACCGGCTCGCCGCGTTTGATTGCTGAAGCGCGTGCCCAGCGCGGCGAGTGGTTGCGCGAACAAGGCAAGTTCAGCGAGGCCGAGAAAGAAGCCCGCAGCGCCATGGCCTTGAGCAGCGAACTGCCCAGCGGCTTGGCCCTTTTGATGGCGCGTCGCACGCTGTACGAAATTGCATTGGCGCGCGGTGACGACGCGTTGGCTTTGCGCCAATTGCAGGCCTTGATGGTCGCTGATCGCGCTTACTTGCAAGAGCTGGTCACCTTGCAAGAGGCCTATCAAGACGGCCGCGACGAGTCGCTGAGTCGCGAGCATGAACTTGCGCTCATGGCCCAGCGCAATACCGAGCTCGATTTGCAGTCGCGTGCGGCGGCGGTCTTCAACACACGCAGCCAGTTCTTGCTGGCCCTGTTGGTGCTGGGCTTGGGCAGCGCAGGCGTCTGGGCTTGGCGTGCGCGGCGCGGCCAGCGCCGCATGCGCTACTTGGCGCATCACGATGCGCTCACAGGATTGTGGACGCGCCAACAGTTCTCGTTGCAAGCCTCGGCCGTCCTGGCGCGGGCCGAGGGCAGCAACCGGCCCATGGCCTTGGTGCTGTTCGATTTGGACCACTTCTCGCGGGTGAACAGCGAACACGGCCATGCCAGTGGCGATGCGCTCTTGCAGGCCGTGGCAGAAGCGCTCAAAGGGCTGGAGAGCGAAACCATGCGCTTTGGCCGCATGGGTGGCGAAGAGTTTGCCTGCCTGGTTCATGGCGCTGGCTTGGACGAGGGCCTGACTCTGGCCGAACGCTGCCGCGCTGCGATTGCGGCCACCGTGGTCGAGCGCGAAGGTGGCCTGTTGCCGCTGCGCATTACCGCTAGCTTTGGTGTGGTTTCGACCGCTATCGCGGGTTACCGCTTGCGCGATCTTCTGGCCAATGCCGACCAAGCCCTGTACCGCGCAAAAAATGCGGGGCGCAACCGTGTTTCCGCAGCGATTGTGGTGGCGGTTCCCGAAGCCGAAAAAGCATGAAACCGTCGCGGTGCGTTCTGGCCGTGTGCTTGCTCATGGCGCAGCCCTTGATGGCTCAGGCCACGCAGTACGCGCAAGCGCCCTCCGACTTGATGGCGCGCTTTGATGCCGATGCCAATGGCCGCGTGCAGCAGACCGAGTACGAGGCCTACCTGATGCTTGGGTTTCGCGCGCGCGATGTGGACGGTAACGGCGTTTTGGAAGGCACGGAGTTGCCGGCCAATGCCCCGCGCATCACGCGGGCCCAGCACGCCGAACGGCTGAAGCGGCAATTCCATCGCCAAGACAGTAATGCCGATGGTGTGCTGGACGCGCGCGAGCTTCTGGCCCCGCCACGCGCCTGACGCTGCGCCTTCGGCATTGTCCCGGCGCGGCGACGAGCTGTTGCAGCAACAGCGCTGTCGTGCAAACGGCGTAGGCGGAAGATGCGCCCAGTCCCCTGTTTTGGAGCACCGCCATGATCACTGCACGCCCCGGCCGCGAGCGCGGCCACGCCGACCACGGTTGGTTGAAGAGCGCCCACAGCTTTTCGTTCGCCGATTACTTCGACCCCAAGCACACGCAGTTCGGGCCCTTGCGCGTCATCAATGAAGACCGCATCGCCGCCGGTACCGGCTTTGGTAAGCACGGCCACCGCGATATGGAAATCGTGAGCTATGTGCTCGATGGCGCTCTGGCGCACGAAGACTCCATGGGCAATCGCGCCAGCATCGTGCCCGGTGAAGTGCAGCGCATGAGCGCCGGCACCGGCGTGATGCACTCCGAGTTCAACCACAACGCGGGAGGCGAAACGCACTTCCTGCAAATTTGGATCATTCCTAACCGCAAGGGCGTGGCGCCGGGCTACGAACAAAAAATGTTCAGCGCCGAAGACAAGCGCGGCCGCCTGCGCTTGGTGGTCAGCGGCGATGGCGCAGAAGGCTCGGTCACCATCCATCAGGACGCGCGTCTGTATGCCGGCCTGTTTGATGGCGAAGAGTCGGCGGTGTTGCCCTTGGCCGCAGGGCGTTTGGGTTATGCGCACATGGCGCGCGGTTCTGCGCGCATCAATGGTCAGGTTCTGCGCGCGGGCGATGCACTGCTGTTTGAAGGCGAGCCCGCCGTGGCGATTGAGGCCGGCGATGCTGCCGAAGTGCTCGTGTTCGACTTGCCCGCGCAGTAACTGCGCTTGCGCTGGGCAGCGGGCGCTTGCCACGCTGTGGCTATGCCTGCTGCCTTCTCGCTTTCTGCACCGCCATTCACGCTTCGCCCGTACGCACCGGGCGATGAAGCGCTTTACGTGGCGCTGTTCACCCATGCCGACGTGATGCAGGCCGTGGGCCCACCCATGGCTGTGGACGTGGCCACTCGGGCCGCTCAAACCTGCATCGCGGCGCAGGCCGATGCGCAGGGCTGCTATCGGCATTGGGTGATCACGTACGGCGAAGACACGCTGGGCATCCTGGGCTTGGCCTTGCAAAGCCCCGCATGGCAAGGCGGCAGCGCCGAATTGGGCGTGCTGCTGTGGCCGCAAGCGCAAGGCCGCGGTGCCGCCACGGCTGCCATTGCTGCGGTGGAAGGCTGGGCGTTTCAGCACGCTGGCTTGCTGCAACTCACCACACACCACGCCGAGGGCCATTCGCCTGCTGCGGCCTTAATGCGCGCCTGTGGCTTCTCGCCATGCGCTGCCGAGCCCGGCGCGCGATTGCCCTGTGCGTGGATCAAGCGCTGCTAACCTTTACGCATGACGTCTTCTACTTCTTCGAAAGGCAGCCTCGCCTGCGTGGGCATCGGCATGATGCTGGGCGCGCACTTAAGCCCGCGCGCACGCGGCTATTTGGAAAGCGCCGACGTGGTGTTTGCCGCCGTGTCCGACCCGCTGGTGGAGCACTGGCTGGCCACGATGAACCCGCAACTCATCAGCCTGCAGCCGCTGTATGCCGAGGGCAAAGCCCGCCAGCAAACCTACCGCGATATGGCCGAGGCCATGCTGGCCGAAGTGCGCGCCGGCCGCCGCGTGGTGGGCGCGTTTTACGGCCACCCCGGCGTGTTTGCGCAGGTGCCGCATGCGGCCATTGCGCAGGCCCGTGCCGAAGGCTTTGCCGCGGTGATGGAGCCGGGCATTTCCGCCGAGGATTGCCTGTATGCCGACCTGGGCTTCGACCCCGGCCGTGTGGGTTGCGCTCATTTCGAAGCCAGCCAAGTGCTGTTCTACGAACGCGTGCTGGACACCAGCGCATGGCTGGTGCTGTGGCAGATTGGTTTGGCCGGCGAGCGCACCTACAAGCAGTTCCACAGCACGCCCGAGCAGCGCCAGCGCTTGGTGGACCGCCTGTTGCGCGATTACCCGCCCGAGCACCCCGTCACCATCTACGAAGCGGCCACCTTGCCCATTGGCCAGCCGCGCATTGAGACCCTGCCACTGCACGCCTTGGCCCACGCCACCCTGCACATGCACAGCACCTTGGCGGTGCCGCCCGCGCGGCCTTTGCAGCCTGCGAAGTGACGGCCCGCGCCAGCGCGCCCCGGCCCTGATAGCATCGCGGCTTCATTCGCCTGAACGGAGCCGAAACACGCATGAGCGCATTGATCCAATTTTTGGACACCTTGGGCCGCCAGCCGGTTCAGGTCGACTTTGACGCCGCAGTGGCCGCCCTGCCGGTGGATGCCGCCACGCGCAGCGCCCTGATGGGCCGCGACCCGCAGGCCTTGGCCCGTGCTTTTGGCGATACCCGTACCTTGTTGTGCTATGTCTCGGCGCCGGAAGACGAGCCGAAGCGCCAAGACGATGCCCCGGGCGACGAGCCTGTCCGCACGCCCGACGACTCGCCCGACGACTCGCCGCGACCCGCGTAAGCCATGCGCGCTGCCCGCCCCGCCGCCCTGCTCTTGGCCCTGCTGCTGGGCTTGGGCGGCAGTGCGGCTTGTGCCAGCCGCCTAAGCAACGACGGCACCGACCAAGCCCTGCAGCAAGAGCTGCAGCGCTTGGATGCTTTGCGCACCGTAGATACCCCAGCCTTTGTGGCCGGCATGGCGGCCGTGGCGGCGCGGCCCCTGCCCACCAATGCGGCGCAGCGCGACTACCTCACCTTTTTGCTGGCCAACCGGGCCGTGTTTGAGGGCCGGTTTGCCGAGGCCATGGCCATTGCTCGGCCGGTGGCCAACAACGCAGAAGATCCGGCGCTACGCTTTCGTGCCGGCGGCTTCTTGGTGAATATGCTCGCCGGCACCCGCGAGTTTGAAGAAGGCCTGCGCCGCTTGGGCCGCCTGCTGGAGCAGGCCCGCACCGATGAGCAACTTCCCTCGGAAGAGAGGAATCGCTTGTGGGCTGTGGCATCGACTCTCTACAACGAGATGGGGCAGCACGATTTGGCCCGCCGCTACGCCGAGCAGGCTCTTGGCCAGCAGCCCAGCCCGATCATGGCGTGTTCGCTCATTCATCAAGTTTTGGCCGCGCGCCTGGCCTTGGGCGATGCGGCGCTGCGTGAGCCGGAGTTCGAGGTCGGCGTGCAGGCCTGCGGCGCGGTGGGCAACTCTATTGCACCGAGCTTCATTCGCCTGTTCCACGCGCGGTTCTTGCGCCAGCGCCAAGGCGATACGCAGGCGCTGGCTTTGTTGAACGCGTACTTGCCCGCCATCGACGCCACCACCTACCCGCGCCTCACCGCCGAAGCGCACGCGCTGCGCGCCGAATTGCTGCTGCAGGGCGGGCGCGTGGATGAAGCCGTGGTCGCAGCGAAACACGCTTTGGCGCTAGCCAAAGATGCGCCCACCAGCACCCCGGCCGCCATGGCGCACAAGGTCTTGTTCGAGGCCGCCAAGCGCAACGGCGACAGCGACACCGCACTGGTGCACTTGCAGGCCTATGTGGCCGCCGAGCGCGCCCTTGCCGACGAAGCTTTGATGAAAGAGCGCGCCTTCCGCACCGCGCAGCACGAAGGCCTGCAGCGCGAGCAAGAGTTGGTGCTGGCCACACAACGCAATGCGGTGTTGGAGCTGCAGGCCCGCGTGGCCAAGGCCGAGAGCCAAACGAATATGGCGCTCTTGGCGCTGGTGAGTGTGTGCCTGCTGGTGGTGAGCGCTTGGGGCTGGCGCATGGTGCGGCAACGTCGCGCTTTGCGCGTGGTGGCCGAGGTGGATGCACTGACCGGCTTGGCCAGTCGCGTGCATTTCGCCACGCAGGCGCAGGCTGCTCTGGCGCGTGCCGCCAAGCAGGGCCAGAGCGCGGCGCTGGTGCTGTTCGATCTGGATTTCTTCAAACAAGTGAACGACCGCTACGGCCACTTAAGCGGCGACGCGGTGCTGCGCGCCGTGTGTGCCGAGGTGCGTGCCGTGCCGCAGCAGGGCGTGCTTCTGGGCCGCTTGGGTGGCGAGGAATTCGCCACGCTGCTGATCGGCGTTACGCCCGACCAGGTCTTGGCCTATGCCGAACGTTGCCGCCGCGCGGTGGCCAGCGCACGCGCCGAGGTGGCGGGCCAAAGCTTGTCGGTCACCGCCAGTTTTGGTGTGGTGTTTGCCAAGCAAGGCGAAAGCGCCTTGCCCGATCTTTTGGCCCGCGCCGACCGCGCCCTGTACTTGGCCAAAAACAACGGCCGCGACCGCGTGTGCACCGAGCACGGCGCGCCGCTCCAGGTGGCCGCCTGATCCTTTGTTCGCTTTTCGAGAATCCCTTGCCATGACCCACCTGCGTCTTGCTCCCTTGGCCGCCGCACTCGGCCTTCTGACCACGTTTGTGCCCAACGTGGCGCAGGCCGCCGCCCCCGCCGCGCGGGTGGTGCAGGCCGACCGTTTGTTCGATGCCCGCAGTGGCCGTGTGCAGGCCGAAGGCGAAGTGCTGGTGGTGGGCGGAAAAATCACCGCCGTGGCGTGGGGCGGAAAAACCGTCAGCGCGCCTGAGGGTGCAGAGCGCATTGATCTGGGTGACATGACTTTGCTGCCCGGCCTGATCGATATGCACGTGCACATCGACAGCGACCCCACCTACAGCGGCTATACCGGCCTGCAGTTCAACGACCGCTTCTGGTCGGTGATTGCGGTGCCCAACGCGCAGCGCACGCTCGAAGCCGGCTTCACCACCATTCGCACCTTGGGTGCCGATGCATGGAACGACGTGGGCCTGCGCCAAGCCATTGATGAAGGCAAGGTGGTGGGCCCGCGCATCATGACGGCGGCTTATGCCTTTGGTGCCACCGGCGGCCACTGCGACAGCACTTACTTCCCGCCTTCGATGCACCAGAACAGCCGCTACAACGCCGATAGCCCGGAAGAGGGCCGCAAGCGCGTGCGCGAGCTGCGCAAGTACGGCGCGCAGGTCATCAAGATTTGCGCCACGGGCGGCGTGTTCTCGCGCAACACCGAGCCCGGCCAGCAGCAGATGCGCTTCGAAGAAATGAAGGCCGTGGTCGATGAAGCCCACATGTGGGGCCTGACCGTGGCCGCGCACGCGCACGGCACCGCGGGTATCCGCGAAGCCATTCGTGCGGGCGTGGACACCATCGAGCACGCCAGCCTCATCGATGCCGAAGGCATTCGCTTGGCGAAAGAAAACGGCGCGTGGTTGTCGATGGACATCTACAACACCGACTACACGCAGTCCGAAGGCAAGAAGAACGGCGTGCTCGAAGACAATCTGCGCAAAGACCGCGAGATTGCCGAAGCGCAGCGGCAGAATTTTCGCGCCGCGCACGAAGCCGGCGTGGGCATGGTGTACGGCACCGATGCCGGCATCTACCCGCATGGCGATAACGCCAAGCAATTCGCGGTGATGGTGCGTTACGGCATGCGCCCGGCCGAGGCCATTCAAGCCGCCACCCTCAATGCCGCCACCGCCATGGAGCGCAACGATGTGGGTGCACTGGAAGTGGGCCGTTTTGCCGACCTGATTGCCGTGCCCGGCGACCCCACGCAGGACGTGACCCTGCTGGAGCGCGTGCCCTTCGTGATGAAGGGCGGCGATGTGGTGAAAGACACGCGCTAAGCCTCCGCGCAGCGCAAGGCGCTGCCTTTGGGGAAATGGATTTTCGATAGGCAGTGCCTATCGGTTTGAACCAAACAATCCATTTCACGAGCGTCATCCTGCAGGCGTAGGGTGGGTGTTCACCCCAAAGGAGAGCAGCCATGTCCAGCGAAGCGAAGTGCCCGTTTTCGGGTCACGCCCCGATGCATACCAAGGCCGGTGGCCCGTCGAATGCCGATTGGTGGCCCAACCAGCTCAATCTGAAAATCCTTTCCCAGCACAACGCCAAGGGCAATCCGCTGGGCGAGGGCTTCGATTACGCCGAGGCCTTCAAGACGCTGGATCTGGATGCGGTGGTGGCCGACCTGACCAAGGTCATGACCGACTCGCAGGACTGGTGGCCCGCTGATTACGGCCACTACGGCCCGTTCTTTGTGCGCATGACTTGGCACGCCGCGGGCACCTACCGCGTGCAGGACGGCCGCGGCGGCGGCGGCACGGGCGCGCAGCGCTTTGCACCGCTGAACAGCTGGCCGGATAACGGCAACCTCGATAAGGCGCGTCGCCTTCTGTGGCCGATCAAGCAGAAGTACGGCAACAAGCTGTCGTGGGCCGACTTGCTGATTCTGGCCGGCAACGTGGCCATGGATTCGATGGGCTTCAAGACCTTCGGTTTCGGCGGCGGTCGCGCCGACATTTGGGAGCCGGAAGGCGACATCTATTGGGGCCCCGAAGCCGAGTGGCTGGGCGACAAGCGCTACACCGGCAATCGCGAGTTGGCCAACCCGCTGGGCGCGGTGCAGATGGGCTTGATCTACGTGAACCCGCAGGGCCCGAACGGTAATCCCGACCCGCTGGCTTCGGCGTTTGACGTGCGCGATACCTTCGCGCGCATGGCCATGAACGATTACGAGACCGTGGCCTTGGTGGCCGGCGGCCACACCTTCGGCAAAGCCCACGGTGCAGCGCCCGATTCGAACTGCGGCCCGGAACCGGAAGGTGCCGACATTGCCGAGCAGGGCTTCGGCTGGACCAACAAGCACGGCAGCGGCAAAGGCGCCGACACCATCACCAGCGGCATCGAAGGTGCATGGACCCCCACGCCCACCAAGTGGGACATGAGCTACTTCGAAACACTCCTCGGCTACGAGTGGGAATTGACCAAGAGCCCCGCTGGTGCGCACCAGTGGAAGCCGAAGGGCGACGCCGGTCGTACCGTGCCTGATGCGCATCGCCCAGGTGTGTTCCACCAGCCGATGATGACCACGGCCGACATGGCCCTGCGCATGGACCCGGCCTACGAAAAAATCTCGCGTCACTTCTTGGCGAATCCGCAGGAGTTCCACGACGCGTATGCGAAGGCGTGGTTCAAGCTGACGCACCGCGACATGGGCCCGAAGGCGCGCTACCTCGGCAAGCTGGTGCCGAAGGAAGACCTGATCTGGCAGGACCCGGTGCCGGCCGTGACGCATCCGCTGGTGGATGCGAATGACATTGCCGCGCTGAAGGCCAAGGTCTTGGCGTCGGGCCTTTCCACGCAGGAATTGGTGCGCGTGGCCTGGGCCTCGGCCTCGACCTTCCGCGGCAGCGATTTCCGCGGTGGCGCGAACGGTGCGCGTATTCGTTTGGCCCCGCAGAAAGACTGGGCGGCGAACCATCCGGCCGAGTTGGCCAAAGTGCTCGGCGTGTTGGAAGGCGTGCAGAGCGGCTTCAACGCCTCGGCAGGCGGCGGCAAGAAGATCTCGCTGGCCGATCTGATTGTGTTGGCTGGTGGTGCAGCGATTGAAGCGGCCGCGAAGAAGGGCGGCTTCGACATCAGCGTGCCGTTTACGCCGGGCCGCACCGACGCTTCGCAGGAGCAAACCGAAGTCGATTCGTTCGCTTATCTCGAGTCGAAGGCCGATGGTTTCCGCAACTACGCGGCAGCGGGCCATGCAGCCACGGTCACCGATCACCTGCTGGATAAAGCGCACCTGCTGAACTTGAGCGCGCCGGAAATGACCGTGCTCATCGGCGGCTTGCGCGCCCTCGATGCCAACCACGGTGGCGCCAAGCATGGTGTGTTCACCACGCGTCCCGGCACGCTGAGCAACGACTTCTTCGTGAACCTGCTCGATATGAGCACGGCGTGGTCGCGTTCGGCTGCCGATGCCAACGTGCTGGAAGGCCGCGATCGCAAGACCGGTGCAGTGAAGTGGACCGGCACCTTGGTCGATCTGGTGTTCGGCTCCAACTCGCAATTGCGCGCACTGGCCGAGGTGTATGCGCAGAGCGACACGCAGCACAAGTTCGTCAGTGACTTTGTGTCGGCGTGGGTGAAGGTGATGAACAACGACCGCTTCGATCTGAAGTAAGCCGCGCATTGCCCCTTGGGGCATGAGGAAAAAAGAACCCGCCGAAAGGCGGGTTCTTTGTATGCGACAGCGTCAAACCGTGAGAGCGTCAGTCCTCGCTTGTCAGTCGGAAGCGGCGCACCGAAGCCACCAATTGCTCAGCCACATCGTTGAGCGATCCCACCTCGGCGTGCGTGTCGTCGACGATCCGCGCCATGCGCTGGCTCATCTGGTCGAGTTCCAGAACGGCGGCATTCAACTGCTGGATGCCCGCGTTTTGCTCGCGCGCACCCGTCGCCACATCACCGAATGTGTTGGCCACGCGGCGCGTGCTTTCGTGCAGGGCGTTGATCGATTCTTCAACACCACCCACTTGGCCCAGACTGTGCGCCACGGCCACTTGGGTCTGCCCAATGCGCTCGCCAATTTCGCGCGTGGCGTCGTCGGCGCGCTGCGCAAGCGAGCGCACTTCGGTCGCCACCACGGCAAAGCCGCGCCCCGCTTCGCCGGCACGCGCCGCTTCCACTGCGGCATTCAAGGCCAGGATGTTGGTTTGGAAGGCGATGGCGCGGATGGTCTGTGTGATCTCGCCGATTTGCTTCGATGCTTTCTGCAAACGATGAATGCTGCCGGTGGCCTCCACAGCCGCAGCTCGGCCTGAATCGGCAAGCGCTCCCGATTGCTGTGCATTGCGGCTGCCTTCTTCTGCGACGGTGGCGGCTTGAGCAATCGAAGCACCCATCTCTTCGACCGAGGCCGCGGTCTCCTCGATAAAGCTCGCTTGCCGTGCGGCTTGCTCGGCCAATTGATCGGCCGACGTCGCGATACGCCCGCCGGCCAACTCCACGGCTCCCGCGGCTTGCGCCACCGTGCCCATCACCTCGCGCATCGCGCCCAGTGATCCGTTGAGCGAGGACTGGATGACGGCCAAACCGCCTTCGAAGTCGCCAGACATCGGGCGGGTGAGGTCGCCCGAGGCGAGTGCGTCTGCGGTCGCGACAATCTCATCCATTGCGCGCTGCAAGCCATCCAGCGAGTGATTGATCGCGCCGGCGATATCGCCAAGTTGGCCGGGCAAGGTGGCCTCGATGCGCTGCGTGAATTCGCCACGCGACAGGCCGGCCACACACTCGGAAATGGCAGTCCCCGCGCGCTCGAATGTTTCCGCAGTGCGATTGGCCGACCACACCGTGCTCAAGAAATCGCCGTTCAGGCCTTCGAGTTCCTCACGCCAGCCGAACCGCCCCTCAGACAGCGCGTCGTTGATGTCGCGGATGCGCGTAAAGCTGGTGGACAAGGCTTGGCGCGTTCCTTCGACCGATGCTTCCAGCAGGCCAATATCGCCAGGGCTGTTCGCTTCAAGGGCGCGATTGAAATCGCCGGCCGCCATGGACTGCGATGTCGTGGCTACGTTCGCGAACGACTGCTGCAGGGCTTCGAACAAGCGATTGCTCGCTTGCGCCGCTTGGCCCAGCTCGTCGTTCGCGGCAACGGGAATGCGATGCCCGAAAGTCATGTCACGTCCGACGATCGCCAGTCCTTCCGACAGCGCGCGCACGCTGCTCAAGATGCGATTTCGCACGGCCGCGGCCAGCACGACGCCGATGATCAGTCCAATCAAGGCCAGTCCGCCGTTCACCAGCTTTGCGGTGAATGCGAGCGTGGCCGCGCTCTCCGAGGCTGCGGCACCCGCCGTTTGCGCCGTGGTTTGCAGCTTGGCGAGCTCGCTAAGCAAGGCCGCGCCTTCGCCATCAAGATTGGTAACCACCACGCGCTGAAAGCCCTCTTGATCAACGCGAAGCAGGACCAGCGCGGTGGAGTAATCGTCGAATCCACGAACGGCATCGTCGGAACCCGACGCCCCTTCGAGTGCAGTCTTACCAAGCTGTAGGGCGGCATCCGCATTGTCGAGTGCGGCGATGTCGCCGTCGCGCAAGAAGCGCGCATGCGCCGCGCGTGCTTGGTCCACTTGGCTCAAGGCCTGCATCGAGGCGCTGCTGGCGGGAAGCGATGCGATGGCCAGAGCTAAGGTTTCCGCCGAGACATCCAGCAATCCCTCTACCAACTGCTTGCGGCTTTCGAGGAGCGGTTGTGCTTCCGAAGCCGTTACCAAGAACGAATTGACGCGCTCGCGCAGGCTTTGTGCGTCGTCCTCAGGCAAGGCTTCGACGGCGGCTCGCAGATCGGCCGAAAGCTGCGCCAGATCCGCGAGGCGACTGGGGTCGTTGTTGACGCGGGATTCGAGCACTGCTTGCCGGATGTTTTGCGCAAGGCCGGTGGCACGCAGGGCATGTCCGACCTGGGCGCTTTGCGCGGCGGCATCGGCATTGGCAGATGAGATACCCGAAAGCAGCACGGTGGATGTGGCGGCCAGCAGCGCCATGGCGCCAAGCACCACGCCATACCCCAAGGCGAGCTTTGCCCGGATCGACAGCCGGTCAAGCACTGACAGGGTCGGCCATGGCAGGCGCTTGGCGGCCTGCCCCACTCTCGAAACTGCAGGCCGTAGCAAGGCGCCAAAACGCCGAACCGTCTCTTTCATCGATCTCTGCTCCAAGGCCAATTGGAAAAACAAAAATGCAGGGCTGACCGCCCAAATTGGTCACTGCTCGGTTCTGGCTGGGTGAACTTCGGATGACACTTTTTTGTCAGCGCGTGGCCGTTGCCGAGGCATACTCATTGGCGTTACCACCGCTGCAAGACAACGCCCCCGAGAACAGGTCAGCCGCCATGCAACGTCTTTCCAAGCGAACCCCTTCCCGTTGGCCTTTGGCCGCACTCGCACTTCTGACTTTTCTGATGAGCACGTTCAGTCTTGCGCAGCAAACTCCGAGTGCCGGCCGCATCGAGCGCCTCGAGAACTTCCCCTCGCAATACGTGGATGCACGCCATGTCGAGGTCTGGTTGCCGCCAGGCTTCAGCGCGGACAAACGCTATGCGGTGCTGTACATGCACGACGGCCAGATGCTGTTCGACCCCAACACCACATGGAACAAGAAGGCGTGGCGCGTGGATGAAGTGGCCGCACGATTGATGGCCGAAGGCGCCGTGCGTGACTTCATCATCGTGGGGCCTTGGAACAACGGCGAGCTGCGCCATGCCGAGTATTTCCCAGCCGGTTTTCTGCCGCATTTGCCGGCCGATGTGCGCGAACGCTTTGTGGCTGAAGCCTTCAAGGGGCGTTCGCGCTCCGACGATTACCTGCGCTTTCTGGTCAAGGAGTTGAAGCCGGCCATCGACGCACGCTACCCCACGCTTGCCGATCGCGAGAACACCTTCGTGATGGGCTCCAGCATGGGTGGCCTGATCAGCGTGTATGCGTTGAGCGAATACCCCGAGGTGTTTGGTGGTGCGGCAGCCATAAGCACGCACTGGATTGGTGGCTACGAGCGCAACGACGCGGTGCCGAATGCGGCCCTGGTCTATTTGCGCGAGAAGTTGCCGAAGCCGGGCACAGCGCGCCTGTACATGGACCGCGGCACGGCGGAACTCGATGCGCTTTACGACGAATCACAGCCGCGCATTGACGCCTCGCTTGCTGAGATGGGTTACACCGCGCCCTTCTTCGTGAGCCGGGTGTTCGAGGGCGCCGGTCACAACGAGAACGATTGGCACGATCGTGTGGACCAGCCGCTGCGGTTTCTTCTCAGCCCTGCGCCTTAAGGCCGAGCGGCACGGCTCGCTCTCTCCGCGACCTGTTCGTCATCCGCCCCCGCTAGAATCGCCGGCCAGTTTCGGAGCCCCCGCATGACCTCGACCCGCCTTCTTGTTGTTGCCCTCAGCCTTGCCCTCGCGGGTTGCCAAACCTTGGGCACCGCGCCGCAAGCAGCCGAACCGGCCGCCGCGCCCAGCCCGGCCGTGCCCGCGCACGACAATCTGAACGCAACGGCATGGGTGCAGCAGTCCGCCGAAGCCCATATGGCGCATCGCCAAACCTGGCGCAGCGCCGAGCGCCTGCTGGATGCGGCCTTGGCCGACGCTGCGTGGGACGCCCTGAGCCCTGAAGCCCGCGTGGCGCCCTTGGCGGGCCTGCC